>CALMZO010000188.1 GCA_937870825.1 uncultured Chloroflexota bacterium
GCAAATCCGAGGAATAAGCATTCATGGCGCGCAATTTACCACATTCGTCCCTTGAGTTAAATAGGAATCCGTTCTAACTGCGTAATGTTCTGAAAGATATTTTGAGCACCTCCGCCATCATCAGGTGGTGGAGGTGGAGGCGGTGTCGGATCCTGATGTGGCGGTCGCGCAGGCAGTGCCATCTGTGGATGCGTTGGTTCGACACCGTTAGCAAAGGCAGGACCAGCGACGCTGAGAACCAGCAGCACGGCGAAAACGATAGATTGAAGTGCCAACCCTATTTGCTTTGCGCGTTGCATAGCGCGTTTTCCTTTCTCACGTCGAACTCAACACAATCTGAATTTGCTATTTCGGCAGGTTAATATCGCCACCCGAGAATCCCGCCATGCTGTCAATGATGCTATTGGCAATGACGATCGTGAGCACCGCGCCAATAAAGCAGACAACAATTCCTCCTATACGCATCCACGTGCTGGACAGACCGCCTGGACGACCGGCTACGGATTCGACCATCCCCGTGAGAAAGCCGGTTGCGATTCCGATGGCGAGGATCAAAGCCGATACGGCAATCAGAAAAGTGACAAATCCTTTCGCAAGCGTCTTGAGCGCGTCAACAATATTTGTGCCGCCTTGATTCCCCTGTGCCGAGACTGTCAAAGGCGATGTGAGCGTGGCAACGATGAGCAATCCGAGCAAAAAGTACGTCATCCACCGCGACCATTTCTGGGGTTGCACAACAGTGCGAGTCAGTATGTAGTCCTTCATAATTTCTCCTTGCATGTCAGATGCGCGCGATCAGAGTCAAATGAGCAGACCTGCAATCCAACTGCTGATCGGTCCAGCCATAACTGCGACAATCAAGCACGCCATCGCCGCGCCGACCTTGTTCCAAACTCCTGCCAGCCGTGCGGGGCTGCCGAATGCATAACTAGCTTGCGTCTCTAAAAAGCCAAGCGGGATCGAGAGCACGACGATGAATCCGCAAAACGCGATTGCCAACGACACAATGCGACTCACCATCCGCGAGACTTCAGCGATGCCTGTGCCGCCGGGCACATCAATTGGCGCGCTCGAAGGGAACTGGCTAAAGATGAAATTGGCAATCATGATGGTGAATATTGCGCCTACAAAGCACACGATCACGCCCGCGACGCGCGCCCAAGCGTTCGAGAGATTCCCGGGTCGCCCCAACATGCTGTCAATCATCCCGCCAACAAAGCCAGTCGCAATGCCGATTGCCATAAGTAATGCCGAGATCGCGATGAGTAGATTCACCATGCCAAGCGCCAAATTTTCAAGGGCATCTACAACTTGGTTAGGGTCTGGACTTTGCGCGAGCGCGGGTGAGGACACTAACATCGCGAACAGCATGCCAAACAATATGGCAATCATCCAGAGTGATGCGAGGAACCCGGATTTCGCTTTTGAGATATTGAAATTTCCCATTGCTTATGGATCGCTCGCGGGATATATCAAGATTTTTACTTCGCGGTCGTAGAACCGATCTCGCTCGTAGCCCGCGCTCAAGACGTACGTTGTATCAACCGCAGGACATACCTGTTGCTCTCCGCGTACCGCGACATTCGCTTCATTCAACGTGACAAAGTTCGCATCTGGAGCGTCCCAGATCAGCATCGCGCACTCTCCTACCTTCAAGGCTTTTGGCACCGCTTCAAAGCGTAGGTATGGCGGTGCAACAGGCGTCCGTAGCGGAATCGGTGGGATGTCTACAGTTTTTAGACTTGACACTGGTGCGTCAAGTTGAATCAAGGGAGCATAGACCCACCCGATGCGCTCCGGCACAACTTGCAGCCAGGTCGCCGTTGTATCGCGTCCGCGCACTTGAACCGCTTCGTTTTCATTCAATCTTCCGACAATGGCGTATTCAAAACCTGGACCAAGCCGTATATTTGCGTTTACCTTGGCGACGCCCTCCACCTGATCGAGCTTGAGAGGCGGTACGAGTGTACGTGTGGGTGTAGGAACCGGAGTGGGTGTTGGCGCTGTGCTTGGCGGACGAATAGCGGTCTCCCCGCAGCCTTCCGCCTGCGGCCACGCTTGCGCCGATTCTGCACTGGGGTCGGTAAAGAGCCAGCCAAGCACTTCGCTTTTAAATTGAGCGCGTGTTTCCACAACGAACAGACAACGTCCATCGCGACGGGTACTCTTGATGTGAAGCTGCACGTCACCGACACTGCTCCCTGCATTGCGCTCAAGCTCCGCACGTATCATATCGCCCGCAGCATCTACATCAGCTGGGTTTAGCGCAAGAAAGCGCGCTGCATGATAGGTGCTCAATTCAAGGTGATAGCGAAGCTGTCCATAGCGCGCGATCTCGACTACCCCAAATAGCAACCCTGTGACAATGATTGTGACCAATGCCATCTCGATAGAAACGGTGCCGCTGTTGTCGTGTCGCATCGCGCGCCCGCGCTGAAACAGTTGAAACATTCTCTGCCTCATCTCATGCTTTAAATCCTTACATTCCAATTCATGCCAACCGGCGTCATGAGCAGCAGGTAAACAATGCCGGCAAGTCCAAAGGTGATAGCAAGACGGTCACCATGTTGCGAAAGCTTCTCCCCTGACGGACGTTGGGCAATGGTCGCTCTAATCAGGTTTTGCGGCGGAGTCTCTCCAAGCATGGCGTCCAGTACCTTCAACCATAGCCAGATGCAAGCCGCTCGGACTTGTGCGCGGGCTTCCGCATCCCGAAAGCGGCGATACAGCACAATCGGCAGATGGGTAACGATGACGACGATTTCCATCACAATGAAAAATTCCATATGGGGCCACAGTCCGAACATGCCCATCAAGAGCTTGACGTCGCCGCCGCCGATTACGTTGAACAAATAAATTATCGCGAGCGCAAACCAGTAAAGCAGAAAAGAAGGATCACCCGTAATAATCGCGCGCACGATACTGGCTAACATCAACGGATAGGTGATTTCGATGGGAACAATTCCGTTCACCAGGTCAGCAATCCCCGCTGCAATCAAGATCGTTGCGAGTAGGAGGGCACGTAGATCGAAGAACGTAAGTGTGGGTAAATGAGGGTCAAAGAGTGACCATGCAACCACGAATACGCCCAGTGCCGCGAGCAGACGTATGAATGTCCGTAGTCCTTTTCTAAGAACGGCTAAGGGATTCAACCGTGAAGTTGCAACGCTTGGGTTCAAGGGCGAGAGCGCCCATTCATCTTTTATGCTTTCCATACTAAGAACCTCCCAAAGGAATCAGGGCGGCTGCGATGAGTGCTGCAATGATCCCCAACCAGAGCAATACCGTTTGCCCTGTAGCCTGTGCCGCCGTTGCTTCTACATCGAGATGAATGCGCTCGGCAATGTCATCGGCGGCGCGAAGGAACATATCACCCTCACCCGGCTCGTCGTTCTTGACCCACGCACGCCGAATAAATTGAGCCAAATCTTCCGACTGCATCTCGCATGCGATGCGTTCCAAAGCTGCCTTGTTCCCGCGAAGTGCTAGTCCTTGCCCAATCAGACTAACTAACCGTGCGTCGAACCTTTGAAACAAAGTGTTGCGCTTCATTCCACGCTCCAGCCATGGATAGGCGTCCAAGACCGACTGTTCGGCACGGCTGGACGCAAGCACCTGCATCTCGTCCAATGCTCGTGCCACACTGCTGCGCGTCGCCCAAAGCTGACACTCTGCCTGCTTGCGTTGGAGATACAGATAAGGAACCAGCGCCAGAACTCCTAGCACCGTAAGTAATTGCCAGGGCGTGTCTTTGACAAGCATAAACATCAAGCCAAGCCCCACGGCGGCGATGATTGCATGCGTAGCCCAACTATTCTCGACATCAGCACCTGCGGGTGCTGAATCAAGGTTCGCCTTTCTGCTTGGAGCACGTCCTCGCCACCACAGCACAGCAGTTTGCAGAACAATAAAGGCAGTGAGAGTCACCGCGCCGAACACACCACCGGTCCAGACCCAGGGAGAGACACTACTGTTCATTCGCTTATCCTTTGGAGTATTCGCAGTCGCGCAGAGGAAATACCCACACTCCACACGAGTCCAAATATCAAGAGAGCGCCCAGTGCCTGACCTTGCAGCGAACCCAAATAGAAACTTGATGCAGGGGAGAGCGTGATGAACGCAGCGAGCGCCGCGCACAAGATCAAGGCGAGTCCCAAACTGCGCCTTGTCAATTCCAGAGCGGGTAACGTGTACTTGTGCAGCCGTACGCGGCGCAACATCAAGGCATCCACCTTTTTTCGCAGCTCGTCGTAATTGCCCGTATGGCGCCGCTCTAGCAAAGACCAGAGGAGGAGTGCCCAGTCGCCATTAGGGTGACGGACGAGCAGTTCTTCGAGCGCCTCCGCTTCGGTCGCGCCGCTGTAAAAGGATTGGAGCGTTTCATTCACGATTCGACGCACGCCCGAATGGTTGAGTGTCCTGCTTGCCTCTTCAAGAGTCTGAAGGACGGTCGCCTCATGCCGCTCCTGTGCCATACAGAGCAACGCGAGATCCGCCACTTCGATATTCTCATTCAGCGTGCGTACCTCGATTAGTGTGCGCAGCGGCGGCAGGAGGAGTGTGCCAGCGGCGATCATGCCGAACGCGAGAATCCATCCTCCATTCGATGCTGCCTTCAGAGCAAAGACCAAACCGAGTGCAGGTGCTGCGAGCATTAACCATGGGTATCCACACACACGGACTCTTGTGACGTTTGGAAGTCGAAGGGTCCGCTGTGCGCGTTCCCAATTTACGCGACGCAGACACGCACTCAGAAACAAGTAAGCGCCGAGGGTTGATGCCAGTCCACTGGACAACGTGGAAAGCCAGATCAGTGCTGATGTGTTCATCCGATTTCTTTTTGACTATATTTGTACCGTGTACAAAACGTTTGTACACGGTACAATCATGGCTGCGCCTCAACCATGTGGGGCATCGGTGCAAGTGTTACCCATAGTGCATCGCGCGCACTAACGCCGGATTGCATGATTTTATGGACAACCTTAGATGGCGCGGCAACCGTAATAGTGAAGTAACCGCCAGATGCCTCCCGCACATCAACGACAAGCAGCCCCGCGCCAATCGCGTCTGCATCTGTATCGGGGCGATAGACATTGACCCGTTGTCCGATCCGCACCTGAGCGCCAACGGCTTGTTCAGGCTTGACCGGGAACGATACAACTTCGAACTCGTCGTTGTCTGTGTAGCGAAAATATTGCGGTGCGGTGAGTTGGTGGACATAAATCAGCTGCCCGGGAACAAGCGTGGTGGTTGCCAGTTTGCCAATGACTTCATCTACTGACCGATACAGTTCTGCCTGCGCTATGGCTTCGGGAAATGCGCGTAGTTCAACCATATCGGGTGTCACGACGCTATACGGCTCGATCTCTTTGACCGGAACGACTAAATCAGTCGTTGCCATCATTGTTGTGCTATAGCGGTACAATCCGCATGCGGACACTGTGCCGATTGTCATCGCGATCACCAGAATCAAAATCGTAATACGTCGGCTCATAAGAATCTCCTTATTACTTGGGTTGCACTCCTTGCACTTCGATCACCGGAACAGGCAGTACATCCATACGCCTTCCATCGGGGGTCAGAATCGAGTTGCTGCTCGTCCAGTAATGCGCGTTGCCAATATCCGGTATCCTTAGGTCAAGTCCATGTGGACCATCGTCACGACCCACCCAGTACTCAAGCATCTTGGCTTGTCCCTTGCATTGGTTATTTGGATTCTCGTCCGGGTCAGGTTTGCAGCGACGCTCCTTCCAGCGCATGTACCAATCCACGACCCAGTAGGTTGTCACCCGCACCTGGTAAGAAGGGCGATTGCCGGGTCCGTTGTGCGGTTTGCGCTCGTACCCATAGCCCTTGTCATCGTCGGCGGACGAGGTCTCGTATGTGTGTGTAATGATTGGACCGGCAGACGAGGACTGCTTTGGATTGCCCCACGAACGCTCGTCCCACAACCAGTCCGCCCATGCCGGCGCAGGGTCATAACCGCCATAGCCCGAGTCGCGCGATTCTTCTGGACCGGGTGGCGCAACCTGACGCCAGCGCAAGCAGAAATGAAAATCGGCAAAATCATCATTCGCACTCCATGTCTGTGGATCCCAGCCGTCAATAGCGCGGCTGCACTGCCAGTCTTGGATCGTCAACCCTGTCGCCAAGAACGTGATGGGGTCACGGTTGAGCCCTCGTGGGTATGGAGTGTAAATGGTTTGGACTGGCGGGATCGTCGCTCGGACGCTCGCAATCCAGTTCAGATTGCACTCGAGCGATGACCCACTGAAACTAAAGGTTGTGCATGGAGTCGGTCCAGGTGGGATGACCTGTTTTTTGCATCCATTCGCGCAGTCAACGATAAAGACCGGAATCACCAGACCGCAAGACTTTTGATCGCATATCGGCATGTACCAAATCCAGATGTCGTAATAGTCGTCTTTGCAACGCCCACTGCTGATGATCACGTTGGTATTGCCAAGCCCCGTGGGTCCCCCGGGCATGTATACACATGTTGCTGCTGCCGTTACGTTTACGGTTTGTTTACCGCCTCCACCACCGCCCGGTGTTGGCGTCGCACCAGAACCACCGCCGCCAGTATCATTTCCTTCACAGTAACACTTGATCTTGCCGCTGGGCAGCAGCGTACATTCGCCGTGCGAACCAACAGGGCAGGTCCCCTGTGCACATGTGTTGCTCGTTGTCGTGAGAAAGAGCAAGACCAAGACACCAAGCGCCAGCAGCAGCGCGACAACCAATGTGTGTGCGTTAAACCACAGCGTAAGTTTTTCGAACCTTGTAATCGTCTGCATACAATGCTCCTTTGTGCGCTGATCCAACGCGTTCATTGGTCTTGCCACAATACTTGCTTGGTATTCAAGTCCATCGAGAGCGCGATACGCGAAATCTTCCAGCGCTTCGCCGCGGTGTCATAGGTCATCTCCGTCATGACGATGCGGTCAGGTAGTTCCTGTTCATCCAGATGGGCGTGCGTTTTCAAATCATATTCGTACGTCTTGCCCGCCGCGATGTACTCAATGACAACCGCTTGCGTGCCATTCGGCGCGTACTGCACGCTGCGTCCCAGTGGTAGGAGCTTGTAATCGTGCAGGGCAACCGCGTGCTTTTCTTGCTGCATCCAGTCGAGCATTCCTTGCATTCGCGGCAGCTGCCTACCACTAAAATAATCGGGAGCATGAACTTTCAAATATTCGAGGTCGAACTGGTGCGCGTCCCAATCATCCAGCGCCGCGTCATAGTCGCTTAGCACGGCTTTCGTGACTTCGGGTGGCGCTTGAACCGCATCCACGCCGAGTGGTGTTTTGACAATCTGCACCGTCCAGCTCGGTGCATCATTATTCGTCGTCTGCATGTGCGGCGTAGGTAGTGCATTAGCTTGGCTGTCTTGTATCAAGGTCACGATTTGATTCATGTCCAGTGGTGATACATTGCGCGTGATTTGGCGATACCATGCAAGGACCACCGTGCCGAGAAACAGCACCGCAATCCCGATGACGACCCAGCCAAGCGGGGCAATCGAGCGCCGCCCACTCAACTGGTTCTTTCGAATGAGAAGTTCAATCAAGTGCATATTCACTCTCCCTCGCGATTGATTCCGAACGCCGGATAGCCCTGCCCACTGACGGTGACAACCAGTTCAGACACGCCAAAAATCTTGAAAAAGATAGTGGGAATCTTGGCTTGCCCCCAGACAGTAATGCGGTCGGGCTGTGCAGTGATCCTTGTTTTGACGAGATACTTGCTCTTGTTTAGATTGACGAACTGCTGCGCGATTGCTGTCGCCGCACCGCGGTCCAAAACGACTTGGTTGGTCGCGCGAAAATGATTCACGTCAATTTCATGGCTTGCTACTTGCGCCGCTGCCTCAACCGTCGTCTGCGCTGCGCGATACTGCTGGTACATGAAACCGCCATCTATAACCAGTCCAAGCATCACCACCGCGACCGGGAACAGCAAAACAAAATGCACGAGGTATGCACCGCGCTGGTCGGACCACCAATTTTTGAGCCTTCGCACCTTATGCTCTCCTTGACGCCGTCTTGGCGAACCTATCGCTCCCACCAAGAGCGCCACGTTTCGATACGCGACCAGCGGGTTGTTCTGAGCGGCACTGCGCCACCTGTGTGAAAGAGCTGCACCATTGGAATGTCATTCACTTTCAAGGTATAGTCGGTGCGGCAGCGCACCCACGCACCCCGATCCCATTTCCCCTGCGGCGTCACGGTGAGTCGCGCCGACGCCGCGTTCATTGAAAATCCCTCAAGCGTCTCGCGTCCGGCGGTCAAACCTTGCGCTTGTCCGTCGTCGCGGCGCAACGATTCGACAGCGGCGCGGCATGCGTCGTAACTTGCCATGTTGAGCGCCATACTGGCGTAGATCAAACGCCCAAAATAGATCAGCGCTGCAAGGATAATGAACAGGAATGGCAGAATGAGTACGAACTCCAGTAGTGCTTGACCGTGTTCCGCATGCTCCTTTTGGTGCTTGAAACGACGCAAACGGTTCATGACATCACCTCACCACCACCAAAAATCTGCGCTCCGCTTGCCAACAGGTCCGCCGTAAAATCGTTCGAGCCGCTGAAAACTGTGTGCGCGAATCGTGTAGGGCAGATTCCCGATAAATGGCACGACGAACGTCTTCTTGGTCTTGACCGAACCACTCACGCTTTTGCGGGGATCGCTCAAAAACTGAATCGTGTATTGTTTCGAGAATTGACCGACCGCGGCTTTGAGCATGTCGTTAGAGCGTGCGACACCCTCGGCGGCGCTTCCGCCACGAACCGCGGCGAGATACGTTCCGTCATGCACCGCTCCCGCCGCCGCGGTCTGGTTCCACCAGATCCAAAAATACATAGCAATCGCACCACAGAGCATGAGAAACACCGCAAGACTCGCGGTCCATTCGATCAGGTCTTGTCCGCGATTGTCTTGGCGCAATCGGTTGAGGCAGGTCATTAACGATTTCATCTTGTGCATGGGGATCTCGACTCTCCAACTGCCGAGCGCCGCGCCTTGACTTGCTCGGCGGCGCTCGGCAGTGCGCCCTGGTTACGCTTTGCTATTGCCCCGCCGCGGATTGCAAAGCATTGTTTGCCTTGGTGAGCACACTCTTGATTGTTGTGTAAAGAGCGGTCAAGACCGCTACCACGCCGACGGCGAAAGCGACGATGAGCGCGTACTCGACCAGGTCCTGCCCGCGGTTGTCGCTGTAAAAACGCTTCACCTGTGAGGCGGGGAGTCTTGCCATTCTCAAGAGCTTGTTTCGACTGGCAAGGATGCGCGAGATTTTTTGGGATGCGACTAACATTTCGATTTCTCCTTTGTGTAAATTGGCGCTTGAGTGCGCCGAGACTTGGAATTTGTGGCGACGCAGGTCGCCGTTCAGTGTGAATGAATTGGACGAATCAAGATCTCGATTTGCACCTCCTTTAGTTGAAAATCTCATTAAGGGGGAAATGCGAACTGACATCGCCGCCCCATCAACGGAACAAAAAGTATTGCGCGGCAAGGAAGATGCCGGGGCCCATCACTGCAATACCAATCGCCGGGAGAATCAAACCGCCCACGGGAATCACCATCTGCACGCCCGAAGCAATCCCGCGCTGCTCCATTTCTTGAAGCGCCTTGTCAATCATCACGTTGCCCAAACTGCGCAGCACGTCGGCGTTTGAAGTGCCGGTTCGCCCACTCGCGCGCAAGAGTTCAGTCAGCGTTACCACTTCGGGAATGTTCGGATTTCGTTCTTTCATCTGCTCGAGCGCTTCATCCAGTGTCATGCCTTTTTGGGTATCGGCAGTGACCTGGCGCAGTTCGTTGATGAACACCCCGCCTTTGTTGGTATGCGCGAGCAGCTGCATGGCGTCGCCCAGCGAGCCGCCGGACGCACAAAACACTGCCATTCGATGCAAACTGAATGCCATCTCGAAACGCATTTGCTCTTCCCGCTTTCGGATCAGCTGCGCCAGCTGAATATCCGGCAAGAACAAACCCAACAGACCCAGCCCGAATGCAACAAAAAGGAAACCTGATCCGCCGACAAGCGATGCACCGATACCCACCAAGAACAGAAAGAGAGCCATTGCCACTTTCCACGCGTACAAGTCGTACACAGTCGGGTAGCGGTCTGGGTATCCCGCTGCGCGTAGGCGCGCCTCGTCTTTATCTACACGGCGCAGCAAAATCGCGAGTCGGTAACTCAATCGTCCGAGGACGGGACCGAACAGACGATCAAGGAGTGGTGTGGTGCGCACGAGCGGAATCACTCCGCTGAGGGGTTGTCCTCCCGTCGCATCCTTGGCAAGCGCTGGCTGTGTGATCGCGCGCCATATCAGGACAATGCCTGTTGCGCCGACCAGTGCAATCGCAATGCTGGTGAAGAAATCCATGCTCGCTCCAATCGAATCCTTTAGGTCAATGCCCCAAGTGGGCTCGGGTTTGCATCTCCATACACATTCGGCGTGTCCATATATTCGATCGGGCGCATGGCACGCGCCCCGATGCGGTTCATCAAGTAATAGGCACTGAAACAGAGCACGCCAATCACAATGAGGGCAACCTGTCCGACGATGCTGGCGTAGAACGGACGCTGCAAGTCAGGCGCGGTCTGATTGAGGATGAGGATAAAGACGAACGGCGCGAGGCAGACGATACGCGCTTCCCAGCGGATGCGAACCTGCGCCGTCGCAATGCGCCGCCGGGCGGCGGTCAGTCCGCGTACCATCTCATTCATCGGGACCAGCACGTCGTTAAGTTTGCTATTCTGATGGATCGTCGCGATCAACGATTCAATCAGCCGGTCAAAGAGCATGTCTCGCCGTTCGGCAGCTACCGTTTGCATTGCCTCGATAGTCGGCGTTCCGAGGGCACGCAGGTCGCGCACTTGTTGGAAATCGGCGCGCACCGCGCCGGGTGCGCGTTCGGCGACAAAATCAATCGCCATGTCCATGCTCATGGACGCTGCTGACGCTTGCAGGAGCATGTCAATGACCGCTGCGATCTCTTCTTGATATTGGCGGCGGCGTTTGTCGCGCCGGTCTTCGAGATACGACCAGTAGCCTGCGATGCCAATCCCCAACCCCACGACAAAGCCCGTCCACGCGCCGATACTCAAATACAAAATGAAGCCCAGCGCGAGACCGAGCAGCAGCGAAACACGCAGGAACTCGCTCGCGGACAGGTCAAGGTCGGCTTGGTCAAGCTTGTGCTGAAGGCGCTTGAGAAACGACGCACGCGGGCGCGCCCCTTGAATCAGTTGGTGCTGCGGCTTGATTTGCAAGACAAGGGTGAGAATCAAAATCCCCGCGGCACCAATAAACGCCACGAGCACGTTAGGGGCATAAAGAGTCATGCATCCCTCCCAGCAAACGCACCTGCAATCTTTTTCATAGAACGCGGCAAGAACTGCTTGGGGTCAATGCCGTAATGTATCAAGCGCTGTGTCAACCGTTCGGGCAGTGGGCGGAGCGAGCGCACCAATTCGTCTTGTTCCGTCGTGAAAATGAGATCGCGTGTGACGTTGATGCCTTCCGCGCGTCCTTCCAGCCCTGCAATTTCCCGGACAAACCGGCGCGGCGGATTCCGGGTTTGTCCGAGAAAGACGACCAGATGAAAGCCGCGCGCAATCCATTCCGCGAGATAACTTGGGTTAAAGTTCTGCGCCTCCTCCGCGAGCGCGCAGAGCTGCAAAAGCCGCGTGATCGCGTCGGTTGCTGAATTGGCGTGCACGGTCGTGATCGTGCCTTCGTGTCCCGTATTATTCGCCATGAGCATGTCAAATGCTTCGCCACCGCGCACCTCGCCCAAGATGATGCGGTCCGGGCGCATGCGCAGCGCGTTCGCCACTAATTGGCGCTGTGTGATCGGGCGCGCGTTTTCCGATATATCTTCACGCACCGTCAGGTACTGCACATCGTCAAGCCGCAAATCGAGCTCACGCGTGTCCTCAATCACCACGATGCGCTCCTCCGGCTCGAAAAACGTCGCAAGGACATTGATGAAATTTGTCTTGCCCGTACCCGTACCGCCGCACACGAGGATGCTCATACGCGCTCGCACAGCCGCCTCAAGAAACTCTGCCGCTTCGGGTGTAATTGAGCGCAGTTGGAACAAGTCCGCCATCCGCCGCGCGACGAGACGATGGCGGCGAATGGTGATGGAAGGACTTGGCTCGGCGATGGGACTGATGACAACGTTGATCCGCGCACCATCGGGGAGCTTGGCATTCAAGATCGGATTCATCATGTTGATCTGCCGCCCTGTGGGTGCCACGAGGCGATTGATCTGGTCGAGCACGCGATCGTGATCGAGGTCCAGCCCCAAGAGGCTCACTTTTTCTTTTGCGCCATTTGCCCGCATGACCCACAGCTGCTCGATCCCATTCATGATGATTTCTTCGACGCTCGCATCCTCGATATAGTCTGTGAGAAACCCCATGCCCGCGATGTCGTTCACGAGCTGGCTGACAAGTGTGGGCAGGTCGCCTTCAAGGGTGTGTGCTGCCTGCAAGCGCGCTTTGCGGTTGAATTCGTCAATCGCCCAAAGCACCACGCGGCGTACTTCGTCTTTTTTGAGCCCCCAATTCACGCCTTTCAAGTGGGCGTATTCCTCGTCGAGCTTGAGCCGCGCGATCTTGAGAACCAAGTCATAGGGGCGCGCATCGGGGTCGGCGCTCTGCAAGTTCGCTTGTACGGCACGGGCGAGCGCGCTCGCGGCATAGGGACGCGCTTGCGGTGGCGCGGGAGGCGGCGGAGGTGTTGTGGGATAACTGGGCTGTGTCATGGTTTGTTTCCTTCGCCCAAGACTAGCCAACGTAAGCCCGCCGCAATGCTCCCCAGCGGTCCGGTGCCATTCGCTTTGGGTTTTTTGCCGAATTTGCCGCGACTCATCCAAATGTCGCGCGTCGGTGGATAAATCGTGGAGGCGATGCTGATAATACTGTCCGCGACCTGACCCCGGTGTTCCACCATCAAGGGTTTGCCGCTGTTGACGATGTTGCTTACGGCAGGTCCGCCATCGGGAATGGTTGCGATTTCGGGCATGTCTAGCGCCTTGACAATTTCGGCGCGGCTGATGCCCGACGATTCGTGGTAGCGGTTGATGATGAGCCGGAATTTCGAGCGTGCGAGTTTGACGTGCTTGAAGAGGGTATCGAGTGCCTCTTTGGTGGCAAGAATGCTGGAGCGATCCGGCGTCACGACCACATACACATAATCGGCAAATTCCAGCGCGGCAAGATGAATGGGCACATTGGCGTCCTGCCCAATGTCTACAATGATGAAATCTTCAAACTGCCGCAGCGACGCCACGAGCTCGCGGAAAAACGCGCGCCCATTCTCTTCAAGGAAACATTCATAGCCGCCCATATGCTGCCGCGGGATGCCGACCAGCAGCTTGAGCTGCGATTCGCCATAGCGAAACAGATGGGCATCCACTTCATCGGCAGGGAGGATCGGACGTTGTCCCAGCATTCCGGTCGCGGAAGGTTGAATCGGACCGTAGCGCGAATTGAGCAACGCGCGGTCGGCGAGCGCGCTGATGTTCTTGCCTAATTGGGTTTGAGGAATACTCTGATAGAAATGGTGATGATCGTTGCCGCCTGCCATGTTCGCATCCACCAGCACCGTACGCCGGTTGCCAATGACGCCGAGCGCGACGGCGAGATTGCAAGCGACCATCGTTTTGCCGACGCCACCCTTCGGTCCCCACACGACCATGACCCCTTGCTGCCAACCCC
This sequence comes from uncultured Chloroflexota bacterium, assembly GCA_937870825.1. Classification (GTDB taxonomy): domain Bacteria; phylum Chloroflexota; class Anaerolineae; order UBA4142; family SHND01; genus SHND01. Next base: position 13,741 of record CALMZO010000188.1, read on the forward strand.
GTGCGGCAATGACCTGCGCGGTCCGGCTGTCAATTTGGGGGATGTAGCCAACGCTGGCACGATAGCGCAGCGCTTCCTGCACGCCGACGTGACACTTGGCGACGAGTTCGTGCGCCGAGCGTTCCGTCAGGGGGCGCGTCACCAAATCCACAGCGCCCAATTGCTTCATTGTGTTGGCGAGTCCGCTCTGCGGCGGCACGGCGGCGATGGTAACAATCGGTTTCTTGGGATAAATCCAGAGCCTCTGGACATCTTCATGCTGAAAGCTGCGCGTTTCGGGATCTACGATGACAGCATCCGCATCGCCGTCAATCGCCGCTTGATAGAGATTGATGCCGTTGTCGCACCAGCCGATTGTCTTGAGACCCAGTTCGGGATGTTCGGTGTACATGCGATCCAGGATGCGGAATTCGTTGAACTCCTGCGTGGCAATGAGCACGCGTAGGCTGTGTTCCGGCGCGGTATACGCAGGAGTCGTGTCGTCTGGGCGAACCCCATTGCTCGGCGGCAGCGGTGCAAGCGGAGGGGCTGGGGGTAAAGGCAAGCCCGTGCGCGTTCGTTCGTCAACTGCCGCGTTAGGGTGTGACATGCGACATTCTCCTTCGGCGAATCACGCGAATGACGATGATGCCCAAGAGCAAGAAAAGAAATCCACACGCCAGCGGAACGGCAAGCGCCGTGACATCCAGTCCCGTCGGCAATTGATTCTGCGGTGGTGCGGTGTTGCTCTGCTGTGGGGTCGGCACACCGTTGTTATTACCCGCAATGGTGGTGGGTGGAGGCAGTTCCGCGACCTGGGTTGGTGTAGGGTTTGAACGAGTGACATCTGCCCTCGTCGGTGTTACCGTTGCGCTTGGGACTCGCGTGGGTACGTCGTTCGGACTCGTCGTCGGCGCGCCGTTGTTTGCGGTTGAAGAATTGAGCGCCGCTGCCAGTTCTTGGCGCTCTTGAATCATGAAGGCAAGTACGTCGTTCCAGGACACGCCGAGGGTTGGGTCATCTTTTTGGGCGACGAATTCGGTTTGTGCCTCTTGTAGAGGCAGGAGCAACACATGAACTTTGCCGTTGTCAATTCCAAAATTAAGTAGCTCCGCACTTTCGCGGGGGATGGAGACGGTGAGAGAAGTAATCGCGCCATCAATGTAGGCGGGCTGCGGCGGGGCGTTGCTCTCCTCGCCGAATCCCGCACTCGCATAGGTAGGGTTCGGAGTTTGCTCGAACGAAACCGCGAGAACCGGCACGGAGCGAATCACGGCTTTGGTGACGGGCAGGTTCATGACCTCACCCGCGAGCGGTCTGCTGATGATTCCCGAAGAAGAAATAGAAGAAGTTGGAAAGGTGGCTTGTGTCGGCGTAATCACCGCCGAAGGACCAAAACCGAAACTTGCCTGGTTGCTGTCATGCCCACTCAACAGCTCGCCAAACTGGTTCGAGTTGCCGCCAGTGAGGTTCCCCGGTGCCATACTGATGACCAGGTCTACGTAATCGCCGGTAACAATCTGGGTGGGTGATGTCTTTGCATCTACAGGAATTACCGCCGCGACGCGGTTCGGATCATTCAGCGCCAGTGCCAGACGTTTTGATGCCAGCGGATTTCCTGCGGTGGCGATGGCGGACTTGCGCAGTGGTTCACCGGCAAAGATTGGCGTCGTCACAAAGCCGCCCACATACTGCTCAAGCTCTTCCTTTTGCACGAGCGTCGCCAGCACCTGTCCGTTGAGATGCTGGGCATCTACACCTAACATGTTCTGGTCGAGCGGTGTGTACGGCGGAATGTCGCGCAGCGCGACGACCACTTGTGCAGGCGGCGGTGCGAGGAAATTGCCCAACAGCAAAAACCCGACGAACGCGCCGAGAGCGAGCAGGATGCCAATCATAAAAGTGGCAGATTTGAGCACAGAAAAAATCTCCTTTGGAGGGAATCAGAGTTCGTCTGTCAATTCTTATTCGGGGTGCCACTGCGCATTCACTTGCGCCAAAAGTTGCTGCACTTCTTCGCGCAGGTTCATTAGCAGCGCGGAAAGCATCTGTAATTCGCTGCCGGTCATGTCACCAAGCGTGGCTTGGTCAAACTGAGCCATCCCTTGAGCGATGGATTGCAGTGCTAGACCATATGGACCTTGTGCCGCGCGCTGCGCCAACGCTCGTGCAATTGGTGTGGCGAGGTTCGGGTAAGAGCGGCGCACAAGGTGCGACCACGCTTCGACCGTTTCTTCCTGGACCAAGTTGCCATGTTGAGTGGCGAGTGTAGACTCCGTACTGGAGGTAGTCTGTATCGGGTTCATACACGGAATGGTGTCGCGAAATAAAAAAGAGGGAGGACTCGTCTGCCCGTGTGTGCGGGTTGACAAGTCCTCCCTCTCTGCATGTCAAACGGTTCCGCGGCGTTTACATGTCGCCTATGATTCGTATTCCGAGCATGCTTGCGACAGAGTCGCGTTCAGAGGCTCAGGCAAGAGAACCAAGCGGAAATCGTTTCAGATGAGGGGTTGGAACGCAATTGCATTCCAGCCGATTACGGCGCTACTATATCAGAGTGAACTGTGTGAGTCAAGGGTTGAGAAAATTTATTTTGCAGCAAACAATTTCTAGAATCTAGAAAGATATCTATTTTGTAGGGCTTTTGATGGCATTAAATATTTCGTATAAAAAATTTGGAAAAGTCAATTTTAGTATGAGTCAATTTATGGTCAAGATAATTTCATCTCCGAGTCGAGTGCTGGAGGTACTAATTGTGCCTTCTGCTGTTTCCAAGACGCACTGGGCTCCCAGAACACAAACCATTCGATTGGGTGGGACGGTAAAGAGTCCAACTACCCGCTTGTTCTTGTCGAGAAAAAAGACGTCGATTGGGAATTTCATTCCGATTGTGTGGATCGCCATGAATGGAATCCAACTACGGCCTGGAATAGCAAGCCCTTGACCAATTTCAAGTTGGTCGTGCTTGAGTAACCCCACACGGCGCCAATGCGCGGTGTGTGCGAGTTCCACGCGAGTTGCAATCCAAGTTTGTCTTGTACGATTGAAGATTGTGTAAAAAGGCATGAATATACATAAAGGCGGGAGAGGAATCCGCCAAGTGTTTGCAGTCATTATATCGTCTCTCTTTGACTCGTCTTGGACATTCGATTGAACCGAATCTTGACGATAAGACACGCATTAATTATAATAATCTTCAGGTGGCTTATTTATGTTTGTTGATCGTGAACAAGAATTAAGCTTTCTCAATTCAGTCCTGACCCGCAGTCAACCTGGTCCGGCGCAACTCATCCTCTTATACGGTCGGCGCCGCGTCGGCAAGACCGTTCTGGCGCGCCACTGGGCGGAGTCAGCAGGTTTGCCAACTACCTATTGGGCGGCGGAGCCCGAACCGGCCGCCTTGCAGCGACGGAAACTGTATGCGCGGATGCTTGATGTCACAATGACACAGGCACCGCTTTTTGAATCGTGGGCGGACTTATGGACCGCGTTTGCCAGAATGCTTGGGGGCGAGCGGCATGTCCTTATTCTGGATGAAATTCCCTATGCGGCAGAAGCAGACCCCGCATTCCTCTCTTCGATTCAACATGCATGGGATCAACAATTCAAAGAGTCCAAGTTGGTTCTGCTCTTGAGCGGCTCACACGTGCATACGATGGAAACGTTGCTAGCCCGGGGCTCGCCCCTCTTTGGACGGTTTACGGGGCAGTGGCATTTGCAACCCCTTGAATATTCCGCACTGTCTTACTTTGTACCCAAATGGAACAACGACGAACGCGTGGCACTGTATGCGATTGTCGGCGGGGTGCCTGCCTATTTGGAGTGGCTCAAGCCGGACCTTTCGCTTGTGGACAACATCCGCGATGTAATCTTATCGCCGGGCGGGCTGTTTCTCGCCGAACCCGAACTGCTCTTGTATGATGAAGTGCGCGAACCACGTATGTATCGCGCAGTGTTGCAAGCGATTGGCAATGGCGCGCACACGCTGGATGATATTGCGAATGGGACGCTGATTGGCAAGACGCACCTTTCCTCGTATTTGGCGCGGCTGCAAGAATTGGGTTTTGTCGAGCGTCGTCTGCCTGTCAGTATTCCGCCGAGCAAACAGTTCAAGAGCCGGATGGGGCGCTATCATCTCACCGATGCGTTTCTGCGCTTTTATTTTCGGTTTATCGCACCGCAGCGCGATGAATTAGGCTTTCATTCCGATGCAGTGTTGGAGGTGATTAAGAAACATTTGCGCGGGTTCGTGGGTAATACGGCGTTTGAACAGTTGAGCCGCCAGTGGGTGGCGCGCATGAGCCAGAAACGACAATTCCCCTTTCACATTCAGCATGTGGGCAGTCACTGGAGTCGTGAAGTGCAGGTTGATGTTGTGGGTATCAACTGGCAGGACAAGGCGATCTTGCTGGGGGAATGTAAATGGGGCAAAGACGTGGTGTCGCGAGAGACCGTTGTAGAGTTGATTCAGAGCAAGACACCGCGTGTGTTACGAACATTGCCTGATGCGGGAAATAAATGGTCGGTTCATTATGCCTTTTTCAGTCGCGGTGGTTTGACTTCGGCTGCGGCGAGGCTTGCACAAGAGTATCAAGCGGCGCTGGTGGACTTGCCGCGTCTCGATCAGGACATGCGTAATTGACCCTGTTCAAGCGAAATGCATTCTTTAATGGTGCAAGACAATGCGACGCCTCCAGGAGCGCGATGACAACGATGTATTTTTCAAATTGGTAGAATATACCCGCGATGTGCAGCACGTCAATCTAAACGAGGCACCCCTCGCGCGTTTGCAACTCCGCTTCCTCAAAGGCGGATCGCGTTTGCGAAACGGTCATGCGCGTTAGATTTCGAACTCACGCCACCCAAAGAGATTGACATAGTTGAGACGATACTCAACCTTGACTGGGTATAGTGTTTGAGGTATGGAAACACTGAATCTGCATAGATGAGAGCATAGTCCATGTGAAGCGGGCTTTGCGACAAAATTGTTGGGACGGTGTCGTTTAGATGCCGGTCTTCCAGTCAGATAGCTCTCGCAATCAAGCACCCGCGATGCAGATGCCAAGAGAATGTGATTACTAGGTCGGCAATCCGTTAGCCTCAAATTCAATTGCGCTCTTTCAGTATTCGTTGTATTTCCTCTAGCTGTTTTTCAATTCTTGCAGCGTTTGCCTCTGCGTCCAAGAGTTCATATTCGTACTTGAATTTCTGTCCTACATCGGTCTCAATAGCAAGTGCATTACGATACAGTTCCACTTTCTTGTACCAAAGATTGAATGTCGATCTAAGAGAAACACCCTTTTTTTCCAATCTTTCATTTTCCCATGTTGCGAAGTTGTAGAATGGATCAGCTGTTAATGGAATTCCAGAAGCCTTTTTTTCCCCTCCCGCATAATAACACAGTGCAAAATTATCGCTAAGGTCATCAACACGTTTGACATAGGGATTCTGTTCTTTTGGTCTTGCACGCATTGGTACTTCAGCAAAGAGATAGCTTAAGACATCGAGAACACGTGCAAATCCATCCGCCACTCTAGCTCCTTTACCTTGTAGCGCCTCAAGCAAGCACTCCGTGAAGAGACTATTCGGATGTCCGCCCAATGATGTCTGATCACTTTGGGATGATGCGATCACAACGCGCCCTCTCCCGCTTTCCATTAATCTCAACAAAGATGGTGGAACATTTCCCTTTGAGAATTTATCACCTTCTGTTTTCAGCATTGGAATTCCACCCGCATGACAACAGTCAAGAATTACTACCAATTTTTGGGCTTTGATTGCTTCAATCTTCTTTGTAAAATCTCTATCACTCAATGTTGTTTTCTCAAAATGATCTGGATCGTAGTCATATGGTACGAGGAAATATTGTTTTGGATGCATTTTGCGTTCAAATATACCACCATGCCCCGAAAAATAGACAATAGCGGTGGCAGCGGGGTCAGCATGTACCCGAGTTATAAGTGTATCTAGCGAGCTCACGATGTTCTGACGCGTTGCATCCTGTTCTGTTATACAGAGAGTGTGCTCTGCTGGATAGGCAGCGCGTTTCGGATCAATGAAAATATTGTAAAGCGCCCGCGCATCAGCTACTGATTCCGGCAAATCTTTACCAACGCCCACTAATAAAGCGTAACCGTGTTCAAAGAGATCTCCCATAACAGATCCTCGTAATCCGACTTGACTACACTGCATTCATCTTTAAGGTGATACTCAGCTGTGGCACCAATAATTTGAATAGGTGTTCGTTTATTCTCTTCCAAGTGCAAGGTTGTTTGTAAATTATTGCCCTTCATTCTCAAGTAACTCCTTGAATCTTTTTAACGCAGAATAATCCAGAGGATCTTCAAGTTCAACGTCGACACCTGCCTCCTCAGAGTAGGACATTCTTGTACCCATTTCGGTGGGCTCAAATGTATACGAGCAGGTATATTTTGCATTTGCAAGATGGAAGTCCAATTTCCTATTTAGGATAAAACCTGTCACAACGAATGTGGTCTCGCCAACTTGACTGTCCGAAGAGAGGGTTTTCTGAAAGTATAGTGTTCCTAGCCCTATTGAGGGATCAGAAGTTCTTTCCTCAGTAACTGATTTGATCCATTTTGGAGTGTTTTCGGGATTAACCGCAAATTGAAAAACTACATCGATCGGACGATTAATCTCAATGACCATAACATTTTTCTTCATTCTTCCTCCTCATTCCTATGATTTGATCTCATCTCAGACTGTTTCGAAGTTATAAGGATCTGCCAATCCCCAAGATTATCCAGTTTAAACTAAGGATACTTTACCATGCCAAATTACAGTCGCAGACGGCCAATCAAAATCTTTCACAGCGGACCTCAATCCATGGTCCAATAATTCTTCTACCCAATGAGAGATAACGGACTGCTTCGCTCAATATATGTGCAATTTTCAGATATCTTTCCTTTTCCTCTAACACCTTTTGACTGGCTTGCTTCGCGCTGGTCACAGGTACATACACTAGATTCTTTACAGATATCCGGCTAAAGCCGCTTTGATTCAAGATATAGTTGAGACCCACTGGGGAATATCCCGCCTGAAATGAAAAACCTAATAAGATTCCATACGCAAGTAACTTGAGTACCGGCTCACGGATAGGCATCGCGATCTTCTGCCTGATGAAGCGATGTACAAGCTTTATGAAATCACCATTTGGAATAGTAATATATAATTTGCCGCCTTTTCGCAACACTCGATGGATTTCGAGCAATTCCGACCACGGATCTGGAATCATTTCGAAACAAGACCATACAAAGACGGCGTCAAATTCGTCGTCGGAGAACCGAATATCGTGTAAAGTACCTGTATACACATCCAATCCCTTAGATCGCGCAAATTGCGTCATTTTGGTTCCAATATCCAGTCCTCTAACATCCCAGCCATACTGCTTGGCGGCAAACTGAAACCCCCCAACCTGACTACCAATTTCCAAGACTCTCGCATCCCTTCCCACTTGATGGACCAGTCTAGGCATGTCGGAAAGAAAAAGTCTACAGTAAGGTTCAAATGAAGCTTCTAGCCAGTCATCGTGGTAATCGTCATCCCTGTAAGATTCAAGTGTACTCTGCGGTGTTAAACAGGGATCGCGATACACTGACCCGCACACGATGCAGCTAATTAGCCGTGCATCATAAATGTGCATGAAATGGATCTGGTCCTTGAACATGTAGTCAGGCAAAGAAGGGTATAGAAGAGAGCGATACAGTTTATCCAAATAAGCTCTTTCGACTCTTATTTCGCTCGCACTCACTATTTCTTTATAGTGCGATTGCCGACATAGTAGACAGGTTGAGAAGGCTTGTAGCTCCACTTGGCAAATCTCGTGTTAAGCGTGATTGTTAGAACGGATTCCTATTTAACTCAAGGGACGAATGTGGTAAATTGCGCACCATGAATGCTTATTCCTCGGATTTGC
>CALMZO010000189.1 GCA_937870825.1 uncultured Chloroflexota bacterium
TGGATAGAGTCAAGCGAGAATTTTGGGACGAAATGTCATTGGTGGAACTCCCTGCTGGATTCTTGGAAGACTTGCCTCGTACGACCCAAGATCCGTGGGGATTCAAACCATAGAATGGATCGGAATTCATGTTCCTGCGCCACGCGAGCAGTCAGCGGATAAAAAAACGGATAAACGGATACTGGGTTACACCACAACCCCGCGCATCCGCTCATCCGTTGGCGCCTCTCCTCTTGCGCCGTCGCTTCTTTTGGTTGCTTTCCCAACGCGCAGCGAAAGAAATTCCCCTCTTCGCGTGTTCCCACACCACGAACAATGGCACCGCGTTGAAAACGCGCGCATAAGCAAGAACCTCAGATCACAAAAATCTAACGCATCTGACAACACGGCATTTGTGCTGTTGTGCGGATGCGGGTGTCAAGAACGAGTCGCCGGAAAAAATCGTCGGTTCGTCAAATTGGGCATTGTCAGATCATGCGCACAAGACGTGTCCACCAAAACGATGCCTTTATTCTGCTGCAATCAGGACCGTTTGAATATGCGCACTGTTCATAATGAACTCGTACCGGCAGATCGTAATCACGCCCACACATATCCTAAAAGCAACCACAGGTCTTGGACCTCTATTTCCTTTCTTGTCGGGTCCTCTTCCAACGCGCCGCCGCCGGGACGCGTCATCGTTAAACGCCATTTGACCGGCGGCGCGCTCGGATCAATTTCTACACCCAGCGCGCTCGTCTCTTTATCCGCAAAATGCAAGCTGCCAAATTGATTGACGCGCGCGAGGGTGAAGGTGTTTGATGCCGCGGGCGGAGGTTCGGGCAGCGGCGGTGTCATCACCACCGAATAATTCCCCGCGTCCGTTGCGCGCGCGAGCAGCATTATGCTGTTGACCTGCAGTGTTTTGTCCGCGTCGCGCAGCGGAAACAAGCGCGGCGTCATTTCAAACTCCAATATATTTCCATTCGCGGGATTGTTGGGATGCAAGAAACGATACCATTCGCCCGGAAATTCTTGGCGCAAATTCAAGAGCCGCAGTCCCGGCTTGGCGCCATCTTGCGCGAAATATTCGCGCAGATGCGAAATTACCGCGTTCTTGAACGCGCCCGCGTCTTCGCGCGCGGTGTACTTGCAGTGCAAAATGACGTCCGTGATTGTGTCGTAATCAAATTGGCGTAACGGTTTGCCGAAATCGGGATTGTTGGAAGAATGGTCATTAAAGAGTTCGAGCGACCATTCACCAATCGCGCCCGCGCCTTCAAATGGCAGATACCGTTCATCGCGGAACATCATTTCGAACATGCCGCTGTCGTTTTGCGCGTTGCTCGCGGCGATTGCTTTGACCGGGATATTTGTTTCGACAAAACGCGCGTCATCGGCGGGCATACCCTGCTCATCCGTGTTGCGCGCATAACCGTTATCGCCATTCGTCGTGTTGATGCGAATGCTATTTTTGAGCAAGCGCAAGGTGCAGGAAATTGTGGTGTACGGTCCGACGACGCACGGAATCGTCAGACTCACCGATTTGATGCGGCGGAAATAATGTCCGGGGTAATCGAGGTCGAGCAATTCTTCCGGCACGCGGAAAAAGCAGCGGCCCGTTTCGCGCAGCTGCACAAGCGCGAGCGGGTCGAGCTGCAACAGCGAAACGTGTTTAACCAATTCAAACTCGCGGCGATTTTGTTCGAGATACGCGCTTTCGAGACGACGCAAATCGTACTGCAATTTTTCTCCGGCGAGCAGCCCTTTTTTCAAACTGTCCCAATAGCCGAATTGGATATAGCTGCTGTCGTGCAAACCGAGCTCGAAGCGGAAACAACGCTCTGCGCGTTTTGCCAAATCGTACGCGAGCTGATAACTCCGGAAAAACACTCCCGCGATTTGTCCCACTTGCCATTGAAACAATTCTTGATTCGTGAATTTATCGCGCAGGAACGCTTCGGTTTCGTGCGCGTTTTCGATTTGGAGCAAGTGATTCGCCAATTCCTTTTCCGCGAGGGTTTGCCGCAGCTCCGCCGCCGCCATCGCGCGCTCGAGCTGTTGCATTTCTTGATTCGCCAAAGCCGCTTGCAAATTCCAATCGTCCATGCGGCGCTGATACGACGCGACGGTGGACGAGACCGCGCCGTACTTGTCTAAAAGATTTGAAACCTGATAGAGCGAGCGCGCGGTCAGTTCCGCGGATTTGGATAAATTCGAACCGCCCGTCTTTGTCACCACATGCGGTGAACCGAGCCCCGAAACGCCCGCGGTGAAATCGGGCACATTCGCCAGGACGCTGCCCAGAATGTCAATCGTCGTGCCGGCAGTCTGGGTGGCAAGCGCAACCGCCGCGAGCGCGAGCGCGGCTTTTTCACCGCTGTTCAAAAATTCGCGGCTTTCATAAAATTGTTTGCGAATTTCCGCGAGCTCCAGACTCTTGTGCAGCGCGGCGAGATTTTCTTTTGCTTCTTCAATTTGATTCTGCCGTACTGCCGTGATCGCATCAAGCAATCGGATTTCCTGACGCTGTCGCAGCAAGCTCAGTTGCTCGGCATCTTTTTTCTCCAACGCCGCAAGCAATTCACCGCCAAGCATCTTGACATCGCTGCACACTTCATTTGCTTTTTGGAGCAAGATGTTGAAACGATAAATCGGCAGCGGCGCGTTCAAATCTGCCAGCGCGGCGCCAATGTCCACACCGGCGGCAACGGCTTTGACGAGCGCGCCCGGGTCAATCGGCGGCTCAAAGAGCGCGAGCTGACGCACCACCCCTTCGATATTCATGCAGTGACGAATTTTGAAAAGGCGATCGGCGACAGTATCCCAATACCGGAGCATCGTGTCATTTTGCGGAATGCAAAAGTACAGCGTCGGCAGCGGCGCGGCATCCGCGTCATTTGCGCCGTCGCCGGGCAGCGGCGGTACGAGATTTTCAATTTCGACGAGCGCGTTGGAAAATGTATCGAGCTGCGCTTCCAATTCGTTGAATGTTTGCGCGGGCGGTTGCACATGCGGCGGGATATTTTTCGGACGCGGTCCCAAAATTTCGGCGGCGAGAAGATAGAGCTGCGTGGCTTCGTTGATGCTCTCCATACTGTCTTGTCGAAACAAAGAATCGCCCCACGCGATCAGATTGTCGAGATATTTCATCACGACCGTCTTTTGATACGCGACGGTGCGATAGCTGGCGATGCGATGAGGTTCAAACGGATGCGTGCGCCAATCGCGTACTTGGGCTTCGAGTGCTTGCTTGGTCTCTGGCGTGTTCGTATTGCCCGCGAGCATGAGCAAAATGTTTTCGATGCGTTGTTGCAGGTACTGCGGGGCGGTGGTTTCAAAAAATGGTTTCGTGATCCAGTACTTGGACATCGGAGAGCCGCCGGGCATCGCGCTCTCGATGCCGAGCGGATTAAAGATAAAGTGATACCACTCGCGCGCTTCTTCAAAGCGCTGGTTTTTGCTCAACGCGTTCGCGATAAACAAGGGCGCGTGATAAAACAATTCCCAATTGTACGGCGAATACGCACCGTCCGGCGCAAAGTCCACGCGCTCGTTCGGATACAATTCCTCTGTACCGGGCTCAACGACCGCGAAGGTTGGTTGGTAATTTTGTCGAAAGCGAAAGCCCGAATCCTGCAACTGCGTTTCGAGGCGCATCAACGCGGGAATGCCTTGAAGCGGGTTGTACACGAGCTTGGTAAAGCCGCAGACGAACGGGTGATAGAAATTTTTGAAATGAAAACGTCGCTGCGGAAAGAGCTGTGCCGCTTGCGCGCCGAGATAGAGATGGAAATAGCGCATGAGGAACCGTTTCATCAAACGCTCGAGTTCTTGGTCCGTGTACGGGGGCAGAGGTTCTTCAGGGAATTTTTGTGACATCAGGCGCTCGATCATTTGCCGTTGGTCGGGATTCAACGCGGACAGGTCAAATCCGTCGAGCCACATTTGCACCTGACCTTGAAAATACTCCTCCCTCTGTCGGAAAATTTTTTTGAACTCGGGATAGTAATAGCGAACCTCGCCGCCCAATTTGTCAAGACGATTGAGAGGGCGGACCGGGTGCACGGGCAAGACCATAAACGTTCGTTTTGGGTCATTGTAGAAAAACGGTAACCAACTGCCGAGCGGCGCGGGCAGTTCCGTACCGATTCCCGACGCGAGCGCGAGAAATCCGTCCGCGAGCAATTTATCGAAATACGAAAACTGCCACGGCGGCGTCATTTTGAAAATCTGCGGCGTTTGAGTGAGTACCTCTGTAAAGCGCGGATTCTTTTTCGCATCGGCAAAAACATTTTCGAGTGTCAAGTCATTTTGCGGTGCGTCGTGACGCCCGACCAATTTTCCAAATTCATCGCGCGTGCCGAGTTCCTGCCATTTCATAAACCCGGTGTACGCCTTTGCAGGCGCAACGTATTGACCAACCGAAGCCCACTCGGGTTGAAACGCGGGTTTGTAATTTCCCGGCGACTTGATCAATTCCGGCACGCCTTTGCAACCAATTTCGAACGCGCCGTGCAGCTCTGCCTGTTCATAGCCGTCGCTGCCGAGACTGTACCCCTCGAATTTGATGACAAAGCGTCCGTCAATCTCACTGCGGTCAATCGGGAGAAACCGATAAAACTTGGGGACAGTTTCGACGACAGTGATCCAACCGCTTTCATAAAAATCTTTGGATACTTGGCGCGGCGTCCATTTGCCTTGACGGTGCTCGCTCATCGCCATGTGTAAGCGATGCCGCTTGACCGTTTTTTGAACGGAGATATTGCTTTGGTTCGCGCCTGGCGTCGAAATCGTACTGTTCGCTTGTTCATCCTGCACTTGACTGAACACGGGCCAAAACAGAAACAAGCGTTTGTTCACAACGGCGGGAATCAAGTACTCGCTCTGGATGTCCACTTCGATTTTTTCCCAGGGCGTCCATTGGCGATAATCAAAGCGGCGATAATAATAGAGATGCGGTTCCGCGCCCACCGTGCGACCGATGACGTGAACAATGGTTTCGTCCGCATCATCTTCTTGATAGAAACCCGCGATTTCGAGCTGCGCGACACCGTCGAGCTTGTCCAAATAATTTTGGAACGCCGTCTCGACCGTATATTGGTTCACTTCATTTTGGAGCAGCTCGTTTTCCAAATCCTTAAAGAATGACGAACGGTCGGGTTTGAGTTCGGGCTCGATCCAATTTTCGGGAAAGAGAAACACCTTGCGGTTTGCTTCCCACACGCGATATTTTCGCATCCACTTCCACCAACGCCATGCGCTGTCGCCATCCTCACCATCCGCTTGAACCTGCACTTCCGGTTCCAATCCCATCAAACTGCGCTGGACGAATAATTGAATTGAACCCGACGCTTGCACCAAACGACTTGTGAGCTGGCACGACGCCATTTCGACATCGAGCAAATAATACGCGTACAAATCGTTGGTGTTTTCCCATTTCCCACTCGGTGCGTCGGCGGGCTGCGGCTGCGCGAGCAAATACGCGGCGAGCGCGTCGCGTTTCTGTTCGCGCAGCACGTCTTGAATTTCCGCGCTCAATGTGAGCCACACGTCATTTCCGAATTTCGCGCGCAAGAGCTGTTGAATGGTTTGCGCGTGAACCTCATTCATCGTCGCGGCGGCAAAACGCTTTACCACCTGCGCGCCCGCGTTGAGATTTTCAATAAAATAAAACGCGCGGCGAAGGCGCTCCCAATTTTCGGCAAGCAAATAATCGGCGGGATACACGAGGTCGAGCGCGTTGACAAGTTCTTCCACATCCGCCGCGCGCCACACGTCGTTCAATCCTTCCACATCATTTGCAAAATCGCCAACACTCGCGTACGCGCCGTCGTTCAGTTTTGCGAGAACGTCCAGGAGTGGGATTTTCGTTTCGGGCAAGCTGTCGCGCAACTGTACGAGACGGCTTGTACGTACAAATTGGTCGAGTGACGCAATGGGTGCGCTGTCGTCGAGCGGAAGGGAAAGCAAATCGAGCAGCTGCGCGGCGGTGGTCAACGCGGTCATTTGCTCGAGCTCGCGCCGCGTCCATTTCCATTTGCTCAACAGCTTGGCGACGCGATTCGCCCAATCCCACGCGTCGAACGTACTCTTGAGCGTCGCGTAATCCACAACACCCGTCGTCGCGGCGAACGCGCCGGTGAGGTGCGCGAGGAGGGTGTCGGGCAAGACCGCGTAGTGTGTAAAAACAAAACGCGTCAGCGCTTCATCGAGTCCCAATTCCGCCGCGCTCTTTTGTACGACCGCATTTTCGGAAAGCGTTTTCGACAAATATGTCAACGCTTTCCGGGTCGCGATTGCAAGATTTTCCGCGAGAGGGTCGTTCGCGGGAACATTCAAATCGCGCAGTGGAAATTTCAAGTCGGCATCGAGCAGCCAAATGCGTTCGTCAGGCAGAGCGACGAGACCGGGCTGCGCGGCGAGCTCGTCAATCGCACTGCGATACGCGGCATCGTTCGACAACGCATAGAGCGCGGCGCGGTCTGTTTGCGAAAGGATTCCTTGCACGCGCAGCAAACGCTGGTCCGCATCAAAAGAAATCTTTCGCGCGAGCGCGGGATCGTTCAGCGTTTTGAA
>CALMZO010000190.1 GCA_937870825.1 uncultured Chloroflexota bacterium
GAACTCATAGCATTATCGTACTAAAAAAAGCTTACAATTTGGTGAGTGAGAATGTTACCGTGTACGGCCTGAGTCGGCAACAAGGCTGGATTTGTTGTTTAGGCACAGGCCACTCGATGGAATGGGCACTCCGCTCGGCTATGCTGAGTGTGTGGCCGGCGAAGCGTTAGGGCTAACTGAGACGGAACTGAAGGATGCCGATCATTGTGCGCTTTTGTTGTATATCGGTGGCACTTCAGAAATCTTGAACGCGAGTAAACACTGAACAATCTAGGGGCGATTGTGGCGCAGTACAAACTTGGGCATTGCGAAGTAGCGGCGCGGCAGGACTGTAAAGCCCTTGGCTTCTTTCGGGTGCCGAACAATATCCAACGTCCAGCCAAACTGCTGGCGGACAAACGTGACGAGATCTTCATAGCCGCCATCCGCCCAGATCACCTTGAGCCGACACCACCGATTATGGACCTTGTGTTTGATGTGTTCAAACAAACGTTGCAACACCACTTTCCCGCCCGCCGCATCTTGCACACTGGCACTATGCGCGACCACCAGCAACACCAATCCCAGTGTATCGACGACAATATGTCGCTTGCGTCCGGGCGTTTGTTTATGCACATCCACCCCGCGCGCTTCGCCGCCCTCCGAGGTCTTGACACTTTGGCTATCCAGAATCGCCGCACTCGGTTCGGCGTCACGCCCCTGCTGTTGCCGCACCCGCCGCACCAGCCGCGTATTGAGAACGTACCACAGTCCATTGCGCGTCCAGCACCAATAGTAGCGATAGACCGTTTGCCAGGGCGGAAATTCTTTCGGCAACATCCGCCACTGACAGCCCGTGCGCGTCACATACAAGATCGCATTCAGCATCAACCACATGTCCCACTTGCGCGGGCGTCCGCGTGGGCAAGGCAGAAAGAATTGTTCAATCAGCAACCATTCGCTATACTTCAAATCGGTCGGGTAGGTTTGGGTGAATTTGGTCATTCCCCAAGCCTATCCGACTTTTAGCGATTTATGAAACACTCTCTAAGGTGCGGTCAATTAGTCTCGAATCATAGTTTATCCAATCACCACGCCAATCAATCGCATACCGCGCCATTGAGGAGCCATCCAATAACTTTTTTGATTTATTTCCATGTTTCTCTCTGAAAAGGAGTTTTTCGCGGACATTTCCTGTATGGATGCCCTCGTTGACATTGCAGATTTCGCCCAGGGGATCTCCATAATGATTGCCGCGCTCTATCAGCTTTGTTACGTAACTTGATCCATGAATCTCAAGAGCTTGATCGGGATTTTCTGTGAAAGTTTTTTGAGGAATCCTAAACTCCTTTCCAGAATCCAGATCTTGCTTGCTCTGTGCGCGAATTACCAATACTTCATGGTCTTTTATAGCGCGGTTTTGACGATTAGATCTGGCTATAACAATGACAGGATAAATAGCCGCATCCGGGAAAACGCCAAGCGTTGAGACATCTGCAAGAATCCGTAAAAATGTCTTGGTGAGCAAAAGATTTCGCAGTCCGCTACCATATTTAGTAGCCATAAATTTTGTCGGTACGATGAATCCGACTTCCTCAGAGATTTCAACTCCTTTTTCAATAAAAAGCGCGTAAATATCGAATCTTTCTAATGCTGCCGCATAATGGTCTCGATAAAATATATCGTTATCCTCT
This sequence comes from uncultured Chloroflexota bacterium, assembly GCA_937870825.1. Classification (GTDB taxonomy): domain Bacteria; phylum Chloroflexota; class Anaerolineae; order UBA4142; family SHND01; genus SHND01. The sequence continues at coordinate 1,674 of CALMZO010000190.1, forward strand.
GTAATGTTCCGCGAGCGAATGTATGGCGGATTCCCCACCACCGCGTCAAATCCCGCATTCGCCTTCATCTCAATCTTTTGGTCGCTCTCTTTGCTCGGACCAAAAAAAACTTCGGGAAATTCCAATTCCCAGTGAAAGAATTTTTTCTCCTCTGTCGACTTGAGTGCAGTGTCTGCAATCTTTTGTTCGCGCGGTTTCAATTTCTCGCGCCCCTTCACCGGATTCTGCAACCATGCAATATGGGTTTCATTTCGGAGAAATTGAATTGCCGGCTGCTCGTGAGGAGTATCGGAATTTCCAAACCATCGGCTGGTGTACATGTCAAGGATGCGTTTGAACGGCGCAAGCGCATTGTTTGCGTTGCGAAACTCTTGCCGGCTCTTGCTCACTTGCTCTGCAGTGGAATCCGGCAGTTCACCCACTTGACGCATCAAGTCGGTAGCGAGCATCGCACCTGTCCACAAGGAGCCAAACATCTGGAATTGTTGACCGGTATATTCGTAAGTTTTGGCGGTCTCGCGCGCGGTCGCCACTTTGCCGCGTGTCACAACCGAAACCATTTCAATCGCCTCGCGCACTTCTTGCACGCGACTACCGATCAACGAATTCCCGCATTTGAGATGATGGTCAAGAAACGACAGCGGTGCGCCGAGTGTAAAACAGTCGAGCCACAGCGAAACTTTTGCCAGTTCCACCGCCATCGGGTTCAAGTCCACGCCATAGATGCAGCGTTTCAATACATATCGTTTCAATAAATTCACATCGGTTAAACGCCCGGGGTCAATCGTCACGCCTTGCCTCTGCATCTCCGCCAAAATTGTTTCGCGCGTGGTTCGCAGTGCCGCCGTTACGGGATTCCAAGGAAATGCGTTCAGAAAATCAATCAAGCGGTCGGTGATAAAATCAACCGCTTCCACCAGAAAATGTCCACTGCCCATCGCGGGGTCGAGCACGCGCAAATCAAACAATTCATCCACCACATCGCGATATGTATTTGCAACCTTTTCGGGATTGTCGCCATCCTTGCCAATTTTTTGAAATGCTTTTTGTCTTTCCAACGCGGCACGATACGCCTTTTGCGCCTCGCGCAGTTTCGGGCGGAGTGCCTCAGTTTTTTCTTGCAGCACCGGACCGACTGTATGCTGCACAATATATTTCACAATGTAATCGGGCGTGTAATAACTGCCCGTCGCTTTGCGTTCGCGTTTGTCATTTTCCAGATATGGTTTGCCGCGCGGAATTTCGCCCTTGATTCGCAAATTCTCGCGCACCGCCTGGCGATGCGGAATGATTTCATCTGTTTTCTTGCCGCGCACAATTGCCATTTTTTCAGAAGCGATATGTAATTTGAATTCAAGCAATCCCTCATAAATGGAACCCAACTGTCGTACGCCCAAGTCCTTGTAATCAATCGGCACGAGCGCCTGCGATTTTTCTTCAATGTCACGCGCCAAACGGTCGAGACCCAGCGCGAGAAAGCGGTCAGGGATTTTGTGCGCGGCAAGAAAACGTGCACTGTATGCTTCGGGTGATGTGTCGTCCTCGGCAGGATGCGTCAAAAAGAGTCCGCCGTTATACAGCGGCACATTCAATTCCGCCTCGCCGGCGTCAATCATGCGAAAGAGCCGCGTCAAACGTTCGTACAATTTTGTATCTGTCGCACTGTAGGCGCGTTCGAGTTTTTCGTCTGCTTCATCATAGATTGTGCCTGCGTGTCTCGCGACTTCTTGGCACAGATACCGAAGTGATTCCAAATAATAGCCGCGCTCTTCACGCACCGGCAGCAGACCGCGCGCTTCCGCGTACAACAAGAAGAGCAGGCGATAGAAAAACGTCAGCGTTCCTTGAAACACTTGTTGCAATTGCGCGTCGTCAATTTCGACGCGCGCTTTATGCATGTGGAAAATAAAGCCCTCCGCAAACTGCGGAAAGATTTCTTCGAACACGCGGTCTTTCAAGCGTTCTTCCAACTGCTTGGCATACAACGCGCCTTCTTGCAAAATGTGTTCCAATAATGATGGTGCATTGTCCGTACCAACAAACGCTTGCGCGCGGAACAACAACCAAAAGTAGCGAAACGCCAACTGCGGTTCGGGCGAGGCGAGTGTTTCTTCCAAATCAATTTCGTAATAGTTCGTCGCACGCGAATGTGCAGTCGCGGAATACAAACGCCACAATTTGCCGTTCGTCACGATTGCCCACTTGGGTGCGTTCTCGCGTTCCAGCAAACTCACGACGAGCGCGCCAGGGTTTTCGTCAGGCGTTTCGGCATCGCGCATTTCATCGCGCCCATCGAGAATACGGTCCCAGACGTAAGCGTTGCAGTACGCAATCGGCGTTGTCGTATCCTTTCGTCCAAACAAATAGTAATCAGGTTCAATTGCATCACTGGTACTTGATTTGCCGGCGTGCAGTGCGAAACCCAATAGAGCGAGAATGGGTTCCAGCAATTCTTGCCGCGTAACGCTTTCATCCTTGCTTGCGATGCGCGTGCGCACGTCAACATACAGTGCTTGCAACGAACGCATGACCGCAGCAGGACTCTCTTGCCATTCGAGCGTATCCGGCAGACGATTCTTTAAATAGTAATCCGAGAATAGTGCGCGGTTGTTGAAAAACTCTTCAGACCATTCCGCTGTTGCATATGCGGACTGCAACTTTTGAAATTGATAATCGGCGTCCGCTTCGGTATACGAAAAGCGGCGCAGCACGCGCAAATCTACGGGTGAAGGGTTGCGCCGGTCTACGGTGAGAATGCGCGGGCGCAAATACGCCTGTGCCATACTGAAACCCGCCTTGCGTCCTTCCGGCTCGGTGAGCTCCATCAACACAAAATCAAGCCGTACGTAATCTGCAGTCAGCACCAAGAGAAACAACCCACTGCGATTGCGCAATGCGCGCGCCATCTGCTGCGTCAAAGCGACGGTCACGCGTTTCATCTCAATCAAGTAAACTTGTAACAATCCATCTTCTTGGTCGGCAACGCGCTCGATATGTGTAATTTCTCTCGCCAGTGCTTCATTATTAAAACCCAGCGCTGCGGGGGTCATCGTCAAGCGTGCGTTGGTGTTGTAACCGAGCGTGGTAAAAAACGCGGTGAGCGCGGCGCGATCGGCAAGAGATTGAATTTCAGATTTGGAGAGATCGTAATCGGTTGGGAGCATGAGACAGTGTAAAAACGAGAGACAGTTGCATGGATTTAGCAAATGTGCGGCTATTATAAACATCTGTAGTTTGCTTGACAATCCCTGCAATCCTTTTTTCCAGTTGCCCGATAACTTTGGCTGGGCTATGATAGTTCAGACCAAGTTATTTACGATTGCACAAAACCGCCCAGAAGAGTTCCATCGAATATGGGAATGTATGATGAACTAACCTGCAAGTATCCGCTGCCGGAAGAATACGCTGACATGCAGGACCGCGAATTCCAGACCAAAAGTCTCGAACGACTTTTGGAGCAATATACGATTACGGCTGACGGCGAATTGTGGATCAGGCAAGCGGAGCGGGAGTGGGTTGAGGATTCAAATTCCGCGCTTGGCGGATATTTCAAAACGCTCCGCGAGTGGGAGGAGCGTGTCGAGGATTTTCACGGCGATTTGTACTTTTACGACTTTCGTGTGCAAGACGTGCCTCAAGATCTCGTGACATTTCGCGCGCGCTTCACGCATGGCAAGCTGGAAAACATCATCGTCGTTCCAAAGCGCGATGCGATTCCTGTGCGTCGTTCTGTTCGATAATTACTACTGACGATTTGTTCGGGTAGAACCGAGAAGCGTATTCGCCGTAACGGTTAAGAATACGATTCGATGTAACGTAAGTTTTCGCAGGTCTGGAATGCGGCTTTCCATTGCGCGCATCTCGCGCGAAATCCAGTATTAGCGAATTTGCTAGTAAAGACATGCGCTATTAGCGTTTTAAGCCAAAATTGATAATAAGACCGGCAATACCGTTGGAATCTGTTGGTATGCAGGAATGAAACAGCGATTTCGTCAATGACGACGACGAGGCGTTCTTGCTGCGAGAGTCGTGCCACCTCATTGAGCATAAGTCCCAAGTAGTGTAGGTAAAATCGTCAGCGGTGAGTTGACTGGGTTCAAGAGAATTGTTTTGCCCACTCGACGCGGTCCGTATAAGACGAATGATTGTTCGCCAGGTCGCTCGTACAACTCGTCTAGAATGCAGAGTTCAAATGCATGTCCGTAGAATGCCATAATCTATCACCAAAGTATAATACTTTGGCGATAGATTATTCTGTTCTCACTTGAGTTTCTTTTCTCCGCCATTTCCATTCTCGACTTTTTTCTTTCTCCCAAACCTCCGATAGGTCAGCCCTAACGAATCCACCGGACTGAACTTGCGGTGCTGCGCGAGCACGTGCTCGTCTTTGAACTGTTCGTAATGATGTGTCATCGCAGGCGTCGAGTGTCCCAAAAACATTTGCAGCGATTTCGTATCGCCACCCGCGACGAGATACTGCACGCCGCACGTGTGACGCAACAGATGCGCGTGCAGTCGTTCGACCCCGCTTGCTTTTCGCAGGCGATACATCATGTGCACAATCGCATTCACGCTGAGCGGATAGCCGTCCACCGACAGCAGAATGTTGTCAATGTCGGGACGCGCGGGTTCGGGACGAAACGTTTGTACGTAGCGGAGCAGCGCTTGCTTGGCAGTGGTGCCGATCGGGACGAAACGTTCTTTTGCGCCTTTGCCGAATACTTTGAACACGCCGCGCTCCCAATCCATGTCCGTCATTTTCATGCCGACGAGTTCCCCCGCGCGAATTCCGGTATCGAGCATCACCAGAATCATCGCCATCATGCGTGCGCCGTTGAGCGTGTTCGGATTGATGGAATCGAGAATCTGTTTGATTTC
>CALMZO010000191.1 GCA_937870825.1 uncultured Chloroflexota bacterium
ACATAGCGAATCAAACCGAGCGCAATCGCGCCTTCGGTGCCGGGTTTGTTCGGCATCCATTTCCACGCTTTCGACGCGACTTTGGAGAGGCGCGGGTCAATCACCACATACTTCATGCCGTTGTTGACGAGCGGATTGGTGATGCGCGGCACGCGATTGGACGGACCGTAATTGCCTTCGAATGGCGACGAGCCGACGAAAATCACAAATTCCGAATTTTCGGTATCACCCTGCCAGTAAAACTTTTCACCGCCCGTGAATTTGCCTTCAAGGAATTGCTCGCTCATGGCTTTGCCGGAAAAGTAGAGCGAACCTTGACAAACGGTGGTGTGTCCGTGCGTGTTGGTCGAGCCGAGCGCGTCGCGGGTAAAGCGATGGATGAAATCGCTGCGTCCCGCCTTTAAGCGTCCCCACATGAACACGAGTTGATTGTTTTTTGGTCCAAGGTCGGGATGCTCGGGGTCAATTAGTTTGTCGAGGTTGGCGGCGAATTTGGTTTTGAATTCGGCGACGAGAGTTTTCTTTTTCTCGGCATTTTTTTCCGCGACGATTTTGGAAACGGCGCTTGCCATCTCTTTTGCCAGCGCCGGGTCGCGCAGCGCGTAAATGGCATTCAATCCTTCCACCGCGCGATTTTCTTCACCCGCCACATTGGCAAACAAATTGCCGCCGTTGACAATTTCGCTGATGGCTTGGTCAAACGAAATCGTTTGCCATTTGCCTTCGCCGCGTTTGCCCGCGCGTTTCAACACCTTGACGAGGCGATACGGGTCATAGGTGGTTTGGATGCTCGCGTGACCTTTAGGACAAATCGCGCCGTCAATCGTCGCGGCTTCCGCAATTGGTGTTTTGTACGAGATGTGCGGATTGAGTGTGAACGGGTTGTAGGGACTGCCGTCAATTTTGGCAATGGCGCCGTTCAACAATTTTACTTTGATGCCGCAGTTGGTGTTGCATTGTTGACACGTAGTGTAAATGATGCTAGCCGGGTCGGCGAGGGGATAGCCCGCTTGTTCGCCTGCCGCCTCTGCCACTTTGCCGTCCATCATATCCCAAGCGAAATTCATTTGTGAGGCGAGCGCGGCGCAGCCGCCGAGGAACGCCGAATACTTTATAAAGTCGCGGCGTCGCAGGGTATAGTCCACGAGATTGGTTTCGGTGGGTTCAAATTCCTTGTCCATTAGTTCGCCTCCTTTAATTTCAAGAACGCCAGGTAATCATACGCGATGAAAAATACTGCCGTCGTCGCGCCGATGACGCCGAGCGTGACCGCCCATTCCATCCAGCTCGGAAAGTAACTGAACTGCAAGCGCGGGTCGCTGAACGCATTCGCCAGCGCGTCAATTTCGGGAATGGTGAGCGCGGGGAAAACGATGTTGGCGCGCGCGACGCCAAAGCCAATCAAAACCAGAATGCCTGCCGCGCCTGCCAACGAGTATCGCACGCGCAATTGCGGTGTGAGTAAAAGGATGATGGGAATCACGGTGCCGAGACCAATCTGCAAAAGCCAGAATGCCCACCAGTATTGTCCGAACAAGACCTCTTCCACTGCGCGAACACTCATCGGCACGCCGCCGTACACGCTTTGCGAAAAGTCCGCCCACACGAAATAGGTCTTGACCAATTGCAGAATGACGACGCCGAGCGCGAGAATCCAAATCTGTTGTTTGAAACGCGGGTCATTGCGCGGTCCGAAAAACGCCCACACCGCAAGCAAGAGCGCCATTGCCGAGCCGAGACTGAAAATCGGGAACTGGACGGGAAAAAGACCCACATGCCAGAACGGGCGCGCTACTTGAACGCCGAGCAATGCGCCGACAGCGCCGCTCAAGAAAAGCGACAGCCCCAAACCGACAACCATCACCACCCGCAAAAGCCACGTTGGAGTTTTGAAGCGAGCGAGCGTGAGCAGCAGCGCAAAGGCGGTGAGCAATCCGAAAATGGTATAGCCCCAGACGATCTGTCCCATCACGGAAAAGAGATTCCCCTGCAAATACACTTTCCAAATGCGGTCGAGATGTCCGAGGTCAAGCCAAATGTGAACCAAGCCCGCGCCGAGCGTAATCAACGCCAAGAACAGCGCGAGCCGTCCCATGCCGCGAAACAACGGGACATGGAACAAGAGGTCAAGCGTAGCGAGCATGAAGGAGCCAGCCGCGATGCCGACGAAAAACAGATACATTGCCACCCACAAACCCCACACGACATACGAACCGTAGTTTGCGTCCGCGTGCCCGTTGGTCAAGCGCGTTGAAATGCCCCATGCGCCGAACGCGAGGGCAATTGCAATGCCGAGCCAAATGAAGCGTTTGAGCCACATCATCGTCGTCCTCCTCTATACCAAATAGTAAACCTTGGGCTGCGTGCCCAATTCTTCTTTCAAGCGCATTACGTTCGGCTGCGCGATGAGTTCGTTCACCAGCGCGTCAGGGTCGTTCGCATCGCCGAAATAGGTGGCGCGTCCGATGCACGTTGTCGTACACGCGGGCAACATCCCTGCTTCGAGCCGGTGCAAACAGAAATGACATTTGCGAACGTTGCCAATCGGCGAAGCTTCGCCTTCACGCTTCCACGCGCGCCCATATTCAAAATTCGAATCGCGCTCTTGTTTCTGCACTGCTGCTTGGCCCACAACCCTGCCCGCGGCTTCCGGCGTGCCTTCCGAATAGGTCGCGCCAAAATCGAATGTGCGCGCGCCATAAGGACACGCGGTCACACAATAGCGGCAGCCGATGCACTGGTTGTAATAGATTTCCACAATGCCGTCCGCGCGTTTGTAGGTGGCGTTGACGGGACACACAGGAACGCACGGCGGGTTATCGCACTGCATACACGGACGCGGCAAAAAGCGGCGCGTCACATTCGGATACGTTCCGATTTCTTCTTCAATCACCGGACGATACACCACACCGGGCGGCAGTTTGTTTTCTGCCACACAGCCGATCGTACACGCCGAACAGCCGACGCATTTGCGTAAATCAATCACCATAATCCAACGTCGTTCGCGTGCGGGTTTTTGCAGCGCGCGTTTCAAATCCGCTTGCATTCGCAGCAGCACATCTTGCGGCGCGCGTACGGCACCTTGCGTTTGAGATGAAACCGGCACGGTTTGTTCACTGGTGACAGGCATATCCCAACCTCCTCCGTTCAAAGAAAAGAAAAAGCGCAGAGAACTTGTCTCTGCGCCCAACATATCAAAAATGTATTAAGCGAGATAGCAGGGAAACCCTCTGCAACCTGTCACAATGCAAGGGATTTCCCTAAACGTTTCAAATCCTGCGAGGGAAAACCTTGCAGCTCATTCGTTCAACCAGCCCTGCTGCATCGCGTGCCGCACCAACGCGGCGCGGCTCGCCAAACCCAACTTTTCCATTCCGCGCGCGCGATAGCTTTCGACGGTCTTGACGCTCAACGCCAATTGGTCGGCAATTTCTTGGTTCGTATGTCCCAACGCGACGAGACGCAAGACCGCGTGTTCGCGCTCGCTCAATTCCGCGTTCAGTTGAACTGTGTTGTTCGCGTTCGCCGTGGGCAACATGCCGTCCAACAACAATTTCGTGTGCGAGGGATGAATGTACACGTTGCCGCGCATCACCGCGCGAATGGCGGAAATCAATTCCGCATCCGCCGCGCTCTTGGGACAATAGCCGGCAGCGCCCGCTTCCAACGCGCGCCGCAGGTATCCTTCCTCTTCGTGCATCGTCAACATCAACACCTGCATCTGCGGATGCGCGCGTTTGATTTGACGCAACACTTGCAGTCCATCCATGTCGGGCATTCCCACGTCGAGAATCACAAGGTCGGGTCCGAGCGCGCGCGCGACAGTCAGGACTTCGGGTCCGGTGGTTGCTTCGCCGATGACTTGCATGTCGCTCTGCGCGTTCAACAACAATTTGAGTCCCGCGCGCAAAACGGCATGGTCATCCGCCAACAGGATTCGCACTTTCATAGAGTTGCTCTTGAAACGGAATTTCTACAAAGACACTTGAACCTTTGCGCGCGGCGGATTCAACTTGCACGCGCCCGCCGAGCAGTTCCGCGCGTTCCCGCATCCCCGCCAGTCCCAGTCGTCCTTCCTGTCTGCCCTCGACCACCGCGCGTACATCAAAACCGTGTCCATCGTCTTCGACAATCGCAATGAGCGCGAACGGTTTTCGTTCCACGACGATGCTCACGTTTTTGGCGTGGGCATGTTTCGCCACATTCGTCAACGCTTCTTGAATAATGCGATACACGGTCAATTCGATTTCGGGCGCGAGGCGTTCATCGCCGCGAAAACCGGTCAATTCCAAATCCACATTCAATCCGTACGTTTGGCGATATGTTGTGATGTACCGTTCCAGCGCGGCGGCGAGTCCCAAATCGTCGAGCAAGGGCGGACGCAGTTCGCGCGCGAGACGCTTGACCGCATCGAGAGATTG
>CALMZO010000192.1 GCA_937870825.1 uncultured Chloroflexota bacterium
GCAAATCCGAGGAATAAGCATTCATGGCGCGCAATTTACCACATTCGTCCCTTGAGTTAAATAGGAATCCGTTCTAGCATACAAAACGTAGAGCGCGAACACGCGTTCAGCGAGGCAGATGCGCGCCTGCTCTCGACGCTTGCCGCAAGCATGAGTGTGGCGCTCGAAAACGCGCGCCTGTTTCAGCAAGCCCAGGCGGCGCAAGCAGCCGCCGAACGCGCGAATCAGGCAAAGAGTACGTTCCTCGCCAACATGAGCCACGAGCTTCGCACGCCGCTCAACGCCATCATCGGTTTCACGCGCATCGTCAAACGCAAAGCGCAAGGCGTTCTTGATGTCAAGCAAGTGGACAATCTCGACAAAGTGTTGGTCAGCGCGGAACATCTGCTCGCGCTCATTAACACGATTCTCGACATTGCCAAAATCGAAGCGGGACGCATGGACGTACAGCCCGCGACGTTCGACGCGGCGCAGTTGCTGGAAATGTGCGTGACCACCGCGACGCCACTTTTGAAATCGGGCGTCGTTCTGCAAAAACACGTTCACGCCGATTTGCCGCTCGTCTATTCCGACCAAGAAAAGGTAAAACAAATTCTGCTCAATCTGTTGAGCAATGCCGCGAAATTTACGCACGAAGGTTCCATCACCGCGCGCGCGCATCGGCTTGACGAAACGTTGCTGCTCGACGTGACGGACACGGGCATCGGCATCGCGCCCGACGCGCAGGCAAAAGTGTTTGAAGAATTTCAACAAGCGGACACGAGCACGACGCGCAAGTATGGCGGCACGGGGTTGGGCTTGAGTATCAGCCGGCATCTCGCGCGTTTGCTCGGCGGCGACCTCACGTTGACGAGTGAGCTCGGCAAAGGTTCGACGTTCACGCTCGCGATGCCGCTGCGGTATGGCGAAAAAGCGCAAGATGAAATTGCGGTGCATCTCATTCCACTGTCACGCGGTTCCATGACGCAGCGCGTCATGGAACCGGCGAACGCGCGTCTCGTCTTGGCGATTGACGACGACTCTGATGTGATTTATTTGCTCCAAGAAAATTTGCGCGACGCGGGCTATCATGTCGTCGGCGCGCGGAACGGCGATGAGGGAATTCAAAAAGCGAAAATGCTCAAGCCCGCCGCCATCACGCTCGACGTGTTGATGCCGAACAAAGACGGTTGGCAAGTGCTGCGCGATTTACAAGCGGACCCGGAGACGAATGCGATTCCCGTTATCCTCTTGACGATTGTGGACAAGAAACCGTTGGGCTACCAACTCGGCGCGACGGACTATTTGGTCAAGCCATTGGACGCGGACGCGGTGCTGCACGCGTTGGAACGCGTCACCAAACACAACGGCGGCGTCGCGCCGAAACGTTTGCTCGTCGTGGATGACGACCCGCACGCGTTGGATATGGTGCGTCAACTCTTGAATGACAGTTATCAAATCGAAACGGCGATGGATGGCGTCGCCGCGCTCGAAGCCGCCCTGTATTGGAAACCTGACGCGATTTTGCTCGACTTGATGCTGCCGCGTCTCGACGGCTTTGGCGTATTGGAAAAACTGCGCGCCGACGCGCGGTCTAAAAATACGCCCGTCGTGATTCTCACGGCAAAATCTTTGAGTCAGGCGGAAGTGAACACGCTCAACGCGAGCGCGCAGCAAATTATTTACAAGCAGGGGCTGGACGCGCAAACGCTGCTGCAAAATTTACAGAACGCGATGGGATAGTACGACAAATTTGAAATTTGTCGTACGTGCAAACAGGGGCTGGACGCGCAAACGCTGCTACGAAATTTACAGAACGCGATGGATATTAAACAATGAAAAAAATTTTAATCGTCGAAGATGTGGAACTGAATGTGGAATTGCTCACGCAGCTGTTGGAAGATGAGTACGCGCTCGTCGTCGCCAATGATGGCGCGCGCGGCGTGGAAATGGCGGCGACGGAAAATCCCGATTTAATTTTGATGGACATGTCGCTGCCGGTGTTGGACGGGTACGAGGCAACGCGTCAAATCAAAACGAACGCCGCGCTCCAACACATTCCCATCATCGGACTCTCGGCGCACGCGATGAGCGGCGATGCCGAAAAAGCGCGCGCGGCGGGCTGTGATGATTACCTCACGAAACCGATCAACGACGAGTTGTTGTTTCAAAAATTGGCACAGTATTTGAAATAACTCATGCACCATCCGCCAAAAATTTTGATTGTGGACGATACGCCCCTCAACGTGAACTTGATGGAACAGGCGTTGGAGGAATTGGGCTATCAAACCGTGAGCGCGACGAACGGACTGGAGGCGCTGCAACAAATTGCCGACGCCCAGCCCGATGTGATGCTGCTCGATATTATGATGCCCGTGATGGACGGCTTTCAAGTGTTGACACGCGTCAAAGCGGACAAGCACATGCGCGACTTGCCCATCATTGTCATATCCGCCGTGACCGATATGCCAAGCATCGTGCGCGGCATCGAATTGGGCGCGGATGATTTTTTGCCCAAGCCGTTTGAACCCGCGATTTTGCGCGCGCGTTTGAGCAACAGTTTGAACAAGAAACGTTTGCATGAGCAAGAACAAATTGTGGCGCGGGCGATGGAACGCGAATTGGAAATTGGGCGCGAGATGCAAGCGGATTTTTTGCCCAATAAATTGCCGCGCGTCGCGGGCTGGGAATTTGCCGCGTACTTTCAAGCCGCGCGTCAGGTGGCAGGTGATTTTTACGATGTATTTGCGCTTTCGCAAACACATCGCATTGGAATTTTGATTGGCGATGTGTCGGACAAAGGCGTCGGCGCGGCGTTATACATGGCATTGTTTCGGACGCTGCTGCGCGCGACGATTCAGTCGGATGAATTTGGACTTGGTGCGCGCGCCGAGTCTGACGCGGCGCGTTTGAGCGAAAGCATTCGATTAACGAATAATTACGTCGCGGGCATGCACGGACATACTTCCATGTTTGCAACTCTGTTCGCCGCGCTGCTCGACCCCGCGACGGGAACTTTGTGGTACACGAATCAAGGGCACATGCCGCCGTTGGTGCTGGACGCGCGCGGCAGCAAAACGGAGCTTGGAAGCAACGGCGTCCCTCTCGGCATGAGATTGCGCGAAACCATCGAGGTGCGCGAAACGCGCATCGCACGCGGCGAAACGCTGTTGATGTATTCGGATGGCATCACGGACGCGCAAAACGCGCGCAAACAATTTTTGGATGAAATCACGTTGATGAATGAAATCCGCGCGTTCGGCGCGCATTCGGCACCCGCGCAGATAGACCACATTATCGAAATGGTGAACGTGCACGTCGGCGACGCGCCGCGTTTTGACGACATGACATTGGTTGCGGTGAAATGTTTGATGGGAGAATGAAATGCACGAGCCGCCAAAAATTTTGATTGTAGATGATGAGCCGTTCAACGTAGATTATTTGGAACAAGAGCTGCAAGAGCGCGGCTATCAAACTGTGAGCGCGGGGAACGGACGCGAAGCGTTGGCGCAAGTGGACGCCGAAAATCCCGACTTGGTGCTGCTCGACATTATGATGCCGATTCTCGACGGCTTTGGCGTTCTCGCGCGATTAAAAGAAAATTCCGCGACGCGCGATGTGCCGGTGATTATCATTTCCGCGATGAGCGACATGGCGAGTGTGGTCAAGGGCATCAAGCAGGGCGCGGAAGATTATTTGCCGAAACCGTTTGACGAAACGCTGCTGCACGCGCGCCTCGGCGCGTGTTTGGAAAAAAAGAAATACCGCGACCAAGAAATCGAATATCTGAAAAATGTGGAACGACTGACGCAAGCCGCGAGCGCGGTGGAACGAAACACCTTCGACCCCGCGCGCCTCGCGCCGGTGGCGGAACGCGCGGACGCGTTGGGCAATCTCGCGCGCGTGTTTCAACGCATGGCGCAAGAGGTGTATGCGCGCGAACAAAAATTGAAACAGCAAATTCAAGAATTGAAAATCGAAATTGACCAAACCAAACAAGCGCGCAAGGTTGCCGAAATTACGGGGTCCGAATATTTTCAATCGCTGCGCGGGCAAGCCGATTCGCTGCGCCAAATTATCGAGGGGGATACGGGTTAGAATTAACGGTCTTCCCACTCCGCTGGGGTCGCGATCGCGCGCATTGCCGCCGGGTTCAGGATTTTTTTCCGCATAACAAATCCCACGCTTCGAATTCTCTGTCGTGTTGAATGCGCGCAGTTTTTGCCCAAGACGTTTTCGCAAATGCCGAAGGCGCGGCAGCGAGGGCAAGGAGGAACGCGACGAGCGCGAGCGTGCAAAAGGGTGTGAACAACGGGACTTGCGGAAACACACGAACCTTTTTCAACTCTCCGTGTTCTCAAAAAAAAACACGCGGCACTCGTGTGATGACGAATGCCGCGTGTACATTTTTTGTATTTTATTGTGCGGGTGGTGCGACGACGACTTGGACGGCGGACGTCGGCGCGCCATTGGTAATCACGGCAACGCCGCTGTCGTTTTTGAACAACAGTTTGCCGTTCGAGGAAATGAAGGCTTGAACGACGTACTTGCCATCCGGTTTCAGCTGGGACGACGCGTACGGCAATTCAAACGCGAGCGGAACTTGGTCGCCATTGGTACGATTCGAGATGCCGCTGATGTAGATGCCCGGCGCGGTCGCGTCGGTCACATCTACCAGATAGACTTCGTACACGGCATCTTCGGGCAGCGCGATTTTTTCTACATAACTGACTGTGCCTTTGACCGTGCCATCGGCGCGATAGAAGGTGATGCCGCTTTCGCCATAGAGTCCTTGGTCGTACTGGGTCGCAACCAGATTGCCGCCTTGAATGTCAAACGTAAATTCTTGTTTGATGTTGCGTCCGTCTTGCTTGATAAGCGTGAGCGCCAGACGGGTTTCGCCGGTCTGCGCCCACACGCCCGTCGAGTTGATGGTGCCTTTGCCAACATAATTGTCGAGCCACGACGCGTTGCTGTTGGGTGCGAGGAACAATTGTGTCAAAAGCCCCGACGCATCTGCAGCAGGACCCCATTTGATGTACGTGCCTTCGAGCGAACCGGGCGCGGGCGTTGGCGTTGTCGCGACGGTTGTGGTCGTCGGCGCGGTCGCGGTGACTGTTGCCGTTGCTGCGGGGGTCGTCGGCGAAACGGTTACGCCCGCCGTTACCGTGACCGTGACCGGTGTACCGGGCGTAATGGTTGCCGACGGAGTTGTATTGGCGGCGGGGGTTGTGGTTGTGCCAGCCGCTTTTGCGGGAATGCACAATTTTTGTCCAACTTCGATGATGTTCGGGTCGGCAATCGTTTTGAAACTGGGGTCGGTCTTGGCAGCATTGTTGGTTGCTTCGACGATTTGTGGATACGCTTTGAGGTCGCCGAGATATTTTTCGGCAATCGTGGATAAAAAGTCACCGGCGACTACGGTGTAGGTTTCTACACACGCGGCTTGCGCGTTGGTGTGGGCTTGGGCGAGAGGCGCCCCTGCAATGACCAGACTCAGGATGGTCAGGACGCCGAGCGCGGTAATGGCAAACTTGCTCAAAGTAACCTCCGTTTGGAATTAGGTAGGAAAACGCACGAAAGGCGTGGTTCCCTGTGGAAAGCTAACGTGCGGAATGTCTTTCCGTTATGCCTTAAAAAAAACGGCGGGCAGTTTCCCCGCCGTCTCTCGCTTGACATTGCGACGGCGCAAATTATATGCCCGTTGGGAACTGACGCCAAGTCTAGACGCTCGCCAAATTGCACTGGTTCCACGCCCCCGGGCGCACAAATGCGTGAGCGGATGGATTCCTATTTTTTTGTTGACTTGAATTTTGTGCGCGCATTTCCACAGGGCGGATTGGCTTGTAACTGACGTTACGCAGGAGCTACTTGTGGCGAGGTTTTCAAACGCGAATCTAGTGCAGCATTAAACAAGCTCTTGGGAGTCGCGCACAATGAAATCGTTTAGAAAGCGTCTTTCAATGCATCGGTACGCAAAACAAGTTGGTTAATGATGCACTAGAGCAATTTCCTATTTGGTTTGGGGTTTTCCCCTTTGCGTCTTTGCGCCTTTGCGTGAGATTTAGTTTTCTCTCCCACTAAACAAATCGGAATCTGCTCTAGGCGAATCGAAATCAATTCACGTGAATTTTCGCGCAGATTCGCCAAGATTCGTGCAAATTCGCGTTTCCGTCTCCTAGCACTATCGTCGTTTTTATTGACCATGCGCAACATCAGTTATAATCTCAAGTTGAGGTCGTGGAGAATCATCATGCCGCGTTCATTCCGTTTGCTCGTACTCGTTATCATTTTCGGCGCGCTCAGCAGCGCGATCCTATTTCTGCAGATGCCGCGCGCGGCGTCCGTTGCCGCTTCACAGCCCACGCCGACACCGCGCCCATTCCCGCCAAAAATTCCGATTGACCAGGTAAAACCTTACGACGCGCACAAGGAACGTGACCGTCTGCCCACCGAACGCCTCGACAATCTCGTGGACAAACCTTGCATCAACGGCTTTGCCGCGTTTTATCCGTGCCAAGATGTGGACTTGCTGTCCTTTCTCTCGCTCGACGCGCTCGGCGGTGGACAGGCGAGCAGCAGCTGGGGTTGGACAGACCCCGACACGCAAAAAGAATACGCGCTCTTGGGACGGACGACTGGCACTTCGTTTGTGGACATTACGAATCCGAAAGCGCCGATTTATCTCGGCAATCTCCCAACGCACACCGGCAGTTCATGGTGGCGCGAATTGAAAACGTACGGCTATTACGCGCTCATCGCCTCTGATGCGAACGGCGCGCACGGTTTGCAAATTTTTGATTTGCGCACATTACGCAGTGTGACGAATCCGCCCGTCACGTTTTCCGAAAGCGCGCATTATGACGGTTTCGACAACGGACACACCATCACCGTCAATCCCGATTCCGGTTACGCGTACGTGAATGGGACGAATACGTGCAGCGGCGGTCTGCATATCGTGGATGTGCGCGACGCGCTGAATCCGCAGTTTGTCAAATGTTTTTCGAGTGACGGGTATACGCACGATTCGCAATGTGTGACGTATCACGGCGCGGACACGGCGTACACCAATCGCGAGATTTGTTTTGCCGCGAACGAAGATACGTTGACGATTGTGGATGTGACGAACAAAAACAATCTCACACAGCTGGCGCGCAAGAGTTATCTGGATTTCGGTTACACGCATCAAGGATGGCTCACTGAAGACCACAACTATTTCATCGTGGACGACGAATTTGACGAATTGGACCATGGGCACAACACGTACACGTACATTTGGGATGTGCGCGATGTGAACAATCCCAAACTGATTGGCACGCATCAAGCGCCGATGCGCGCGATTGACCACAATCAATACATTGTCGGCAATCGCTTGTATCAAGCGAATTATCGCGCGGGCTTGCGCGTGTTGGATTTGACGAACGTGGCAAAAGGCAAATTGCGCGAGGTGGGATTCTTTGACATTTTTCCGACGGACAACGCGCCGAACTTTAACGGCGCGTGGAACGTGTATCCGTTTTATGCGAGCGGCGTCGTGACGATTGCGGGCATCGAGCAAGGTTTGTTCGTCGTCAAGCCGCAGCCCGAATCGAATCCGCCGCCCTGTGATAACAAACCGCGCAAAAGCGTTCTCGATTCGCCTTTGCCTGCCGCACACGTTACCGTGCTGCGCGTTCCGCTCGCGTGGGAAGCGAACGCGTGCGCGTCGAGTTACAGACTGAGCGTGTACGAAAAAACGGCGACGGGCAAAGCATTAGTGTACACACAGGACGTTTTCGCCACCCACAAGAGGACGAAAAAATTAGAGCGCGGCAAAACGTACCTGTGGAGCGTCCGCGCATGCAACGTGTGGGGCTGCGGAAAAGCCGTGACGCGTACATTCACGATTAAATAAAAAACGTGCGCCGAGAAAATTTCTCGGCGCACGTTTTATTTCACGACGTTGGTCTGTAATTTCTCGACAAACTTTTGATGCTCCTCCGACGCAATCCCCTTTTGCAATTCCGCCAATACCCCCGCCAAATCGCCGCTCAACATTTTATCCACCGCCATCCGCAAACCCGGAAAAATTTCGCTGCGGATGATTCCCTCCGCATCCGGCTCGACGCGTTCGTATTTTCCTTCGCGGAGGCGGAACCAGTCGAGCGCCTTGTCTTGGGTACGCCAGACGAGATATTCTTGCACACCAGTACGACGATAGACATGCAATTTTTGATGTAGATCGCGCGAGACGGTGCTTGCAGCAACTTCGACAACGAGTTCAGGCGCACCCTCAATGTAACCATCCTCGTTCAAGCGCGAATTACCGCCATCGTCTGGCTCCAGGCGTAAATACGCATCCGGCTGAAACTCATTGTCTGTATCTAGCAAGACCGAACCATTATCCCCAAGCTCGACATGCGGAGTCTCTGCTACATACACTCCCAACCAAGCCACAATCGAACCTTGCGGTTTGGCGTGTGGCACATGACGCGCAGGTGAACTCATAAAGACCACTCCTTCAATCAATTCTGCGCGAACATTTTCGGGCATTTCTTCATAACGGCGATGAAATTCTTGGCGCGTCAAACGGTCTCCGTTCTCTAGTGGCGGAACCCGTTCTCGCAATGGTTCAAGCGCTCGCGTACGCGGCATCAACTCAACCGACATACATCCTCCTTACTCACATATGCAAATCGGATTATACCGCGCGCGCCGCCGCCGCGCCAACCTTTTCAAACGAATCTTTTAACGCGGGATACAAACCGCGATACACCTGATAGTATTCTTTGTACACGCCAACATATTGTGATGGCGTAACCGAATTTGTCACGCGAATCGTCTGCGCGCACGCCTCCTCGACGCTCGCGTACACGCCCGCGCCGACGCCCGCGAGCAACGCCGCGCCATACGCCGCGCCTTCGGTACGGAATCCGCTTTCGGGGTTCCAATTGACCAACGCAATTTCGGAATTGAAAACGTCCGCGAGAATTTGCCGCCACAATGCACTGCGCGCGCCGCCGCCCGACGCGCGCACTTGCGAAATGTTCAAGCCCAACGCGCGCATCAATTCCAACGAATCGCGCAAGCCGTACGCGACCCCTTCCAACACCGCGCGCGCAAAATGGTCTTTGCTGTGACGCAAGGTAATTCCAAAAAATGTGCCGCGCGCGTTTGGGTCGGGATACGGCGTGCGTTCGCCTGTGAGATACGGCAGAAAAATCAATCCTTCACAGCCCGCCTCTACGCGCGCCGCTTCAGCTGTCAAAATCTCATACACATCTTTGTTCTCGCTTCTCGCCTCTCGTTTCTCTTCCTCCCCCAACGCATCACGAAACCAACGAAAACTTCCCGCCGCCGAAAGCATGACACCCATCAAATGCCATTTGTTCGGCGCCGCATGACAAAACGCGTGCAGCAACCCGTTCGGCTCTAAACGGTACGAATCGCTTGACGCAAACACGACTCCCGACGTGCCGAGCGTCGCGCTCACAATTCCTTCTTGTACGATGCCTGTGCCGACGGCTTGCGCGGCTTGGTCGCCGCCGCCCCCAACGACGGGCGTGCCTTGCACCAATCCCGTTTCGCGCGCCGCGCCCGCCGAAATTTTCGCGCTCACCACCGGCGATTCAAACACATCGGGCAGCCACGCGCGCGGAATGTCACTCGCTTTCAACAATTCATCCGACCAATCGCGTTTCGCCACGTCGAGCAGCGCCGTCCCCGACGCGTCGCTCACTTCTGTCGCGTACGCGCCCGTCAACATGTAACGCAAATAATCTTTCGGCAAAAGTACGTGCGCGGCGCGGGCGTACACTTCGGGTTCGTTTTCGCGCACCCACAAAATTTTCGGCGCGGTAAATCCCGGCAGTACCGGATTTCCAATCAACTGTAATACATTTTTCGCGCCGCCGACGCGTTCCGTAATTTCCGCGCACTGTTTCGCGGTGCGTTGGTCATTCCACATGATGCACGGACGCAAAACATTGCCGTCCTTGTCGAGCAACACGAGTCCGTGCATTTGGCCCGTGAGACCGATGCCCGCGATTTCGCGCGCGGGAATTTTTTCCAAGACGCGGCGAATCACATTCACACACGCGCGCCACCAATCGGACGGATTCTGTTCCGCCCACAATGGACGCGGCGTAAAAAATTCGTACTCGTCGCTTGCGGTGGCAACAACATTGCCGCGTTCGTCCATCACCACTGCTTTGGTTGCGGTGGTACTGACGTCAATGCCGAGTAGGAAAGACATGGTTGGATGACGTTTGACGTTTCACGTCATTCATCAAACGTGAAACGGCAATTGCATTATGATTTGATTTTCGCTTTCAAGCGCATAATGCGTTGATACGATTCGTCAATGCGTTGCTCGGAAATTTTTCCGTCATTCACAAGTTGCCGGATGATGTTGACGGCGCGAATCGCAACGTCGGGTTCGTACACCAAATTGTTGGCGATGGCGAGAATGTCCACGCCCGCGTTGATTGCCAATTCTATCGCCTGCTCGAAACCAAAATACTGACGAATTGCGCCCATTTGCATATCGTCGCTGATGACAACACCCTCATAGCCGAGCTGCGCGCGCAGGATGCCCGTGATGATTTTTTTGGAAAGCGTCGCGGGATATTGTGGGTCGAGGTTCGCATTGAAAATGTGCGCGGTCATAATCGAATCGGCGAGACCCGCGCGAATCAGGTTGCGGTACGGTTCCAGTTCGATGTCTTGCCATGTGGTGGTGACATCCACGAATCCCTGATGGGAATCGCCGGTCGAACTGCCGTGTCCGGGAAAATGTTTGAGCGTGGTGAGAATGTTTTGCGCGTGATAGCCCTCGATTTCGGCAAGCGCTTGTGTGGTGACGATGTGCGGGTCGGCGGAAAAACTGCGCCGGTACTTTCCGATGATGGGATTGTCGGGATTCAAGTTGAGATCCACAACCGGCGCGAGATTCATGTTGATACCCATTTCGCGCAAAATTTTTCCTTCCGCTTCTGCCGCGGCGCGTGTCAGCGCCTCATCGTTTTTCATTCCATAAAATTCTTGCGGCTGCGTTGCCGGAAAGCCAAATTGTTCACCCAGCCGCGAAACGATGCCGCCTTCTTGGTCAATTGTGATGAGCAGCGGCGTTTCTGCGTACTCTTGCAGAGACGCGTTCAATGCTTGCAGCTGCGCGGGCGATTGGATATTGCGCTCGAATTTTTTCAACTGGCTGTCGTAACTGAAAAGGACCACCGCGCCGAGATTGCGCTCGGCAAGATCGCGGACAATTGCATCGTCCGCTTTTAATTCATAGCCGCGAAAACCGAGCAGGAGCATTTGCCCAATTTTCGCGTCGAGGTCAACATCGGGAGTTTGGTTTGGAGAGGTTGGCATAGTTGTTGGACTGGCAAAAGGAGTTGGAGTCGGCACGCGCCGAGTTGATGTCGCGTGTGTTGCAGAGAAAGGTGGCGCAAGGGTTGGCGTGTTGTTGGCACAACTTGCGGCAAGCGTGAGCAAAATAGTTTGTCCGCCGAAGACAAGAAACTGCCGACGATATACCTTTAGACTTTTCACTTTGCTGCGCGAATCCAATCCGTTAGAAGAAAAGCAAGAATTCGTGTTGTTCGGGTCATTGGTGGACAGGTTCAATCCCGCGCTGCAATCGCTTCTATTTCAATCAACAATTCGGGCAGCGCCAACGCTTGCACGCCAATCAGCGTGCTCGCGGGCGGCTGCTGCGCGTTGAAATACTGCGCGCGGATTTCGCGAATGAGGATGCGGTCTTCGGGTTTGTAATTCACAATCAATGTCGTCACCTTGACCACATCGTCGAACGTTGCGCCCGCGCTCGCCAACGCGGTTTTCAAATTTTCAAACACCTGGATTGTTTGCGCGCGCAATCCCTCTTGAATTTTTCCTTGCGGGTCAATGCCGATTTGTCCCGAAATGTAAATCGTTTTGCGCGCGTCGGTGATGACAACATGCGTGTAGCCGGTCGGCGGCGCAATGCCTTCGGGATTGATAAATTGATTGTTCATGTGAGCTCCTTGTTGATTTCTTCCGCAATGGCTTGGCTGATTTTTTTACCGGGACGCACGAGGTTTTGCAGGCGCAGCGAACGGTCCGAAGACCACGGCGCGTACGGCGCCATCGTCAACGCACACAGCGCGAGCAGCGGTACATCATAGTTCACGCGCCATCCTGCAAAATCGCGCCACGCTTGGTCGCGGTCGGTTTTGAGCGGCACGCCCTGTTGTGCCAAATTATCGCACACTGTATCATACTCGACGCGCGCAATGCTAATCGGGTCATCGGGTTTCGGATTCGGATTGTACGGAATACGAAAAAAATCGCAGATGCGGCGCAAGGCAATGAATCCCGCGCGAATGCACAAATCCGCTTGCGCGTCACGCGGAATGTCGAGCGTCGAACGCGCAAACGCCGCGCAGTCCAAAATCGCGCCCGCGGCGGTGATCCACGAACGGTCGGACTGCTGCGAACGAAAAAAAATCACGGCGAAAATCGAAGTGTGACTTTCTTCAATATCGGCGAACCATTGTTCCCACACGCGCCATTGTTCGCTCAAATTTTCCAAACCGTGAATGCGGTTGTAGCGCGCAATCATTTCCCACGCGGTCGGCGGCGAACCGGCGCGCACGTCGAGCAAATTCACCATCACTTCGCGGCGTTGAAAAATTCCATAAATCGTCGGCAAGTACGCAATCAAAAGTGCGATGAGGGTCAAACCAATTAACGCTTCGCTGAACGTCAAAAGATATTCGGGGAATCTCGAGACCGCGACAAAACCGAGCGTCAACACGGACGAACCGCTCACCTCGAACGATTTGATGAAATCGCCATAGCCCACACTCCAAAACATTAACGTGTAACCGAGCGTGACGAGAAAAATCCACGTCGGCGGCAATGCCAACAAGGCGACGGGCGCAAAAAATGCCATTGCGCGGTCGCGCTCTTGATACGTCCGCGCCTTGTGTGTGAGCAAAAGAAAAACGGACAACACGCGTCGAAACACAAAACCCGTGAGCAGGTCACCCGCGCTGCGCGGCACGACAAAGGTTTCGACGGCGGAAAAAATGGTCGCGATGACGATGGCGAGACCGAAAAGAAAGACAAACGCTTGAATTAGAAATTGGGGAAGGGAATCGAACACAAAATTATTATCCGCGAATTACGCGAATAAGACGAATCTGCTTTGCAGGTAACGCCGCGCCGAGCGTGAACATGTTGAGCAGACCGGCGGGGAGGATGGTGGAGAGATTTGTCGTGTTGCCTGAAAGATTATCGAGAATCGCTTTTGAGGTCATTTAGATTTTTGCTTGTATTCTCTATAAATCTGCGGTATATTATCTTTAGGTACATAGTTCAAGGGAATCTCACCGATGCCGAAACTTCAACTGTGGGGTTATCGCTGTGAGCGATGCGGACACGATTGGCTGCCGCGCGAACAGGAACAAGAACCGCGTGTCTGCCCCAAATGCAAAAGCCCATATTGGAATCAGCCCCGTCGCGCGTTACGTCAAACACAGTCGGCATACAAAATCAGCCAAGCTCATTTCATTTCGGTTGAGGATTATGCTGCCGGCTATCCTGCGGAAACGGTTGGTCATTCCTTGCTCGTTCATGCGGATTGCTTTGACTGGTTGAGCGATATTCCCGAAGACTCGTTACACGCAATTGTGACTGACCCTCCGTATGGAGTAAAAGAATATGAACAGGAACAACTGACGAAACGCAAAAACGGCAGTGGGGGAATCTGGCGGATTCCCCCGTCTTTTGACGGGAGTGTGCGTGCGCCGTTGCCGCGTTTTACCGCGCTGAACGAAAGAGAGCGCGTTCAGTTATCCCACTTTTTCCAAAAATGGGCTGAATTATCCTACCGCGCATTGCGCCCTGGTGGACATATCCTAATCGCCAGTAATGCATTTTTGTCACAGTTGGTTTTCTCCGCGCTCGTTGCTAAGGGATTAGAGTTTCGCGGCGAGATTATTCGGCTTGTGCGTACTTTTCGTGGCGGAGACCGTCCCAAAAATGCGGAAGAAGAATTTCCGCAAGTGTCATCCTTGCCACGCAGTTGTTATGAACCTTGGGGTCTTTTTCGCAAACCGATGCCGCGCAATATGACTGTCAGTCAATGTTTGCGAAAATTTGGCACAGGCGGTTTGCGCCGCCCTCATCCCGAGCAACCTTTTTCCGACGTTATTACCAGCGAGCGTACCTCTCAAGTTGAACGCGAGATCGCGAATCATCCAAGCTTAAAGCCCCAATCCTTTATGCGGCAACTTGTTCATGCTGTTCTTCCACTTGGCTCTGGAATCATTGCAGACCCGTTCATGGGCAGTGGCTCAACCGTTGCCGCGGCAGAAGCGATGCAGTTACAGTGTATCGGCGTCGAGCGACACTTGGAATACTATGAATTGAGCAAACGCGCGATTCCTCAACTCGCGCGGCTCTCCGTTGCGCGCATCCTTGATAGTGAACCAGCGCAGCTCACGCTACAGATGTAGGCACATCGCGATAAATCCAATTTGCCATCATCTTGCGATACCCTCTATCCGTTACGCTTGCTGTTATTGTTCTGCGACTTGTCGCTCCCCGTCCAGAAAAAATCCAATCCTCTTTTGTTAGTCGCGCACCAGCCACTTGAACAAATCGAAAGGAACGTGGCACGGTATCGCGCGGACGATTGCAGTCAAACACAAAAACCATTAACCACCCATCTTCGGGATTGTGTCCTTGCCACCCGCGTAGATATCGCGATGCTTTTATCTCGATGCCTTCATTGCTGTATTGTATTGCATCCTTGGGGAACATTCCGATTGGCACAAGGTCTGGATATCCGTTGTGGTATGTGTTCTTGACTAATGCTGAACAGTATTTCGGAATAGTCGTCGTCATAAACTCACTGACAATGCTGCTAAAGTTGGCAGGCATCAGCATGGTCTCAAGACGAGAAATCTCCCGCCGATTTAATTCCAAATTCACGAACTTTAAGAAATCGAGAAATGACTGCATCGCGGAAGAAAGATGTTCGAGTTGCAAGCCGTACGGTAATTCTGCATTCGGATTAAAACCGCCACCGCTGGTCGGAATCGGAGTGCATGCAGAATGTTCCAAATTTTTTGCCATGTTGCGAGCTGAATTATCAATGATGCCACCCTAACGGGCGGCATCATTTTTATATCTGCAAATCTATTTCACCTTCCCCATCGGCGGCAATCTTCCCGCATCCATCGCCCGCGCGCGCACCATGTACGCTTCAATCCAACCGCGCGCCTGGTCAGGGTGTTCGCTTGCCCACACGAGCGATTCGTGGTCGAGGGAATTGATGC
Organism: uncultured Chloroflexota bacterium; assembly: GCA_937870825.1. Classification (GTDB taxonomy): domain Bacteria; phylum Chloroflexota; class Anaerolineae; order UBA4142; family SHND01; genus SHND01. Next base: position 15,291 of record CALMZO010000192.1, read on the forward strand.
GGTCGTTCGCCGCGCGTAACGCGTCCATCGAAATTTTCAGCGCGGTGTCCACGGGCATTCGTTCGGGATTGATGTCAATGCCGAACCATCCTTGATACCCGTACATTTTCAACGCGTACAACATCGCCTCGTTCGCTTCCGTCGAAATCACGCCGACGTTCAAGTCCTGGTCGTAATTGCCGAGCGGCTGTGAATTGAGATGAATGTGCGCGAGACGCGCATACTCCATCACCAGCCCGTACGCGTACGGCAAATCTTCATAGCCCATCAACATATGTCCCACTTCGGGATTCATCGCCACAAGCGCGTGACCTTCGTCCAATAATTTTCTGTTCTCGGAATTTTTCAACATGCGCTCGACTTTTTCGCCGAGCAAAATTCCTTCGGACGTGTAGCCGTACAAAATGTGTCCGCGCGGTTCGTACGGTTTTGGCTCGAATGCGACGCGCACGCCGGGCACCGCGTCCAATGCTTCGGCGAGACCTTGTGCGAAGCGGTCACGCGCCGCGGTCAAGTCCGCGCCGAACGCGTTTTCGTAACCGTCAATGCCGGGCCACACCACCATAAATTCCGTATCGAGTTCCTTGTTCAACTGCGTGGCTTCTTGGACGCGTTCAATCGCGGCGCGGCGCACTTGAGGAATCGGATTCGAGAGCGAACCCCATTCGAATTGTTCATCCCAAAACAACAAGGGAATGACGGTGAGAATCCGGATGCCCGTATCGCGCGAAAAACTTTTCCACACGTCGAGATTGTCGCGATTGATTTCGTTCGGATAATGCGCTTCCATCGCGCCCAGTCCGTACTCTTTCAGCGACGCGGCAATGTCCAAACGCGCCGCAAGCTCAATTGTCGGTTTGTATTTGTCGTGAAAGCGCGAATTGGGCGGCGAAAAAAACCACACGCCTGCGGAAAATTTCAAATCGAGTTCAAACGTTTTCAGATGTTGAACCAATTCGTCAGGCGAGCGGCGGAGAGCTTGGGGGCGAAGATCGCAAAGCATGTTAGACGGATGACGAAGGACGGACGACGGACGACAAGCGATTTTTTGCTTTCGTCATTCGTCGTCCGTCTTCCGTCTTGTTAGTATCGAATATCAACGCGTTGTCCCGATTCGGCGCTTTGCAAAATCGCGTCGCAGATGACCGCGTTGCGATAGCCGTCGGTGAAATCCGCGCCGTATGGGGCAACGGCTTTGTTGTACACAATCGCGTCGAGCAGATGATGGATTTCGTGAACGAACGTGTGTTCCCAACCGATGATGTGTCCCTGGGGCCACCAATTGGACCACCACGGATGGTACGATTCGCTGACGTTGATTTGGTGAAACCCTTGCGTTTCTTTTGGTTCTTCTCCAACCCAAAACACTTCCAATTCATTCATCCGTTCGAGATTAAAACGGAGGCTGCCTTTCTCGCCATTCACCTCGAACGAATTGAAATTTTTGCGTCCGCCCGCGAAACGCGTCGCTTCCACCGAACCAAGCGCGCCGTTTTCAAATTCGACAACCGAAACGAACGCGTCGTCCACGTCCACTTTTTTCAGCGCGCCGGTTCCATCGGGACGTTCCTGGATAAATGTTTGCGTTGCCGCGCTCACGCGACGCGGTTCGCCGACAAGAAAACGCGCGAGGTCAATAATGTGCGCGCCGAGGTCGCCCAACGCGCCGCTGCCCGCAACGGCTTTGTCCAAACGCCAAATGTGCGGCGTGCCGTAATGCGGCATAATCCATTCTTGCAAATACACCGCGCGGTAATGATAAATTTGTCCCAGGCGTCCCTGGTCAATCAAATCGCGCGCAAGCCGAACGGCAGGCACGAAACGATAATTGAACGCGACGGCGTGTTTGACATTCGCTTTCGTCACCGCGTCGAGCATCGCGGCGGCTTCCTTGGCGCTTCGCGCAAGCGGTTTTTCGCACAAGATGTGTTTGCCCAATTGCGCGGCGGTGATGCACGGTTCCGCGTGCGCGTCGTTCGGTCCGCCATTATCAAACAATTGCACGTCATCATCGTTCAACAGCGCGCGCCAATCGGTGTAATATCTTTCGTACCCGAATCGTTCGGCGGCAGTGCGTGTCGCTTCTTCATTGCGTCCGCATATCGCAACCATTTTTGGAATCGCAACCGGCGGATACATCATGTACGGTAGTTTTTTGAACGCGTTCGAGTGCGCTTTGCCCATGAACGCATAACCGAGCATCCCGACGCCAATCGTCGGCGCGCTGCCTTCTGCGCGCGTCCCCGCCATCGTGGTGAATCCTGTTTCAGCCATTGTGTCCTCCAGAACACAGAACACAGATTACAGAATACAGAACATCAAATTCACTTGTCTGTCGTCTGTTATCTGTGTTCTGTAATCTGCTTGCTCATTTCTTTTGAAACGCCGCGTCAAACGCCAACATGCTCGGCGCGAAATCGGTGCGGCGCACGAATGCCAACGCGTCTTTTGCGCCCCACTCGCGGTCCATGCCGGAATCTTCCCATTCAATCGAAAGCGGACCTTGATAACCGATGCGATTGAGCGCGCGGAACAATGCTTCAAAATTCACGTCGCCGTGTCCGGGCGAAACAAATGTCCAGCCGCGTTCTTGTTCGCCAAAGTCAATGTGCGAACCGAGAATGCTGCGCCGTCCGTTCAACAATTTTTTGGAATCTTTGACGTGAACGTGATAAATGCGGTCGGCAAATTCCAAAACAAATTCCGCACTGTCCAGAAATTGATGCGCAAAGTGGCTGGGGTCAAAGTTGATGCCGAATTCGGGGCGATTGCCGATGGCGTCCAACGCTTTGCGCGTCGTCACAAAATCGTACGCAATTTCCGTCGGATGCACTTCCAAACCCCACTTGACGCCCTCTTGTTTGAAAACGTCCATGATGGGATTCCACCGATTCGCAAAATCTTCGTACCCTTTTTCAATCGTCTTCCAATCGTTCGGCGGGAACGAATACAACATGTGCCAAATCGAAGAACCCGTGAACCCGTTCACCTGCGACACGCCAAATTTTGCCGCCGCGCGCGCGGTATCGGCAACTTTTTGCGCCGCGCGTTTTTTCACGCCTTCGGGTTCGCCGTCGCCGACAACATCGGGCGGCAAAATTCCCAGATTGCGCGAATCAATGTTGTCGCACACCGCTTGGCCGACGAGATGCGTCGAAATCGCAAAACATTGCAAATTGTATTTGTGAAGCACGTCCCACTTTTTGTTCACGTAAGCGGGCTCGGCGAGCGCGCGGTCCACTTCAAAATGGTCGCCCCAACACGCGAGTTCGAGTCCATCAAAGCCCCATGCGCTCGCTTTTTGCGCCAACGTTTCGAGCGGCAAATCCGCCCACTGTCCTGTAAATAAAGTGACCGGTCGAGCCATACGATTTCCTCCTGAAAGATAGCATCGAGTCCGGAGCATTGAGCGTTGCGTATGAATGCTTGGCATTCGATTACTCAATGCTCAATGCTCGTCACTCGTTACTTTTATTGACATCCCGGTTTCAAATTGACTTGGATAAATACCACGAGTTCACTACAGTCGCCGGGCGCGGGCGGCAGCGGCAGTGGCACTTGATGTTTGACCGGGGGAATCGCTTTCAAATACACTGCGAGCGAACGCACATCCTCTTCATCCAAATTTGAAAAATGGTCCCACGGCATCGCTTGCCACATCAACGGGCGTCCATTCTTTGAAACCCCGCTGCGAATCGCGCGCGCGATTTGAAGTTCATCCCACGAACCGATACCGGTTTCCATGTCAGGCGAAATGTTGCGTGACCACATGGTGCCCAGACCGGACGCGTTGTTCTTTTGTCCGCCGCGCGCATCCGCGTTGTGACAAAGAGTGCACGACGACGAATACAAATACATTCCGCGTTCCGCCATCGCTTTTTGTTCCACCGTCATGCCGTTCGTGTTCGGCTGCGTAATTTCTCCCGCCGCGTTTTCGACAATGATGTCCGGCGGAATGATTCCGGGCAAAGCGTTCACCACACAGCCGACGAGTCCGCACAACCCCAAAACCATCACAAGCGCGAACGTCATGAGGCAGCCGCGTATTCCTTTCGGTACCGCGCGCTTGCGAATCGTCAAAATCAGCAGCAAACCAAAGCCGCCGATGAGGACAAACAATTGTGCGCCGAACAAAAAGTTTTGCGGCACATCGCGCGGCATTCCCCAAAACGGTTCCGCAAAATTGCCGCTCGCGTATGTCAAACGTTCGGGCAGCGCGACGGGCAAACCGCCGATAATTTTTTGCAGATTCGATTCGATGAAACCATACCGCCCCGGTTCCGGCATTCTGCGATTCACAGGTCGCAAATTTTGTGTCAAGTACGTGCCAATTGCGTTCGCGTCGTCGTCATTCAATTGATGCAGCACCGTCCACGGCATCGCAAAAAAATTCAAACTGCGCGTCGGCGTTTGCCCAAAACGAATCGCTTGCGCCAATTGCTGCGGCGTCCAATTGCCTACGCCGGTTTCTTTGTCCGAAGTGAGATTGCGACTGGTGAACACGCCGTACGGGTACGCGGTGATGCGCATTCCGCCTGCGAGATATTTGTCGTCGCGATAAATTGCGCCCGCGCCGACTTCGGTGTGACACAGCCCACACATTTGCGCGTGGATAATGTATTCGCCGCGTTTTGCGAGATTCGCATTGTGCCCGGGTCCGTTCAATTTGCCGCCCGCGTCCCATGGCGCGACACGCGCCAACGACAACACATAATTCACCACATCCCAACGCTGCTCGGGCGAGAGCTTGTCCTCATACGCGGGCATCGGTCCCGGCGCGCCGCCGCGCGTGAGCCGCAGCCAAATTTCATTTGGTTCACTGCCACCGCGAAATGTCCACGGCGCGGTGAGGTCACGCGCGATAACGGGGTTGCCTTTTTTGTCCGGCATTTTCACCATCGCGCGTCCGTCGTCGCCGTGACAGCCATCGCATTGCTGCGCTTGATACAACTGCTGCCCGCGCGCAATACTCGCCGCATTCGCTTCGACACGCGCGGGAATCGTCAGCGGCTGCGGCGTTGTGGCAAACGTGTTGGGCGAAAAATTTTTTATGTATTGAACAACCGCGTCAATCTCTTGTTCGCTCAAAATATCTTGCCAGTACGGCATCGCGCTCGCGTTCAAACCTTCGCGCACGGTGCGTTTCAAATCGTCAGCCGTCGGCGGCTGTCCCGCGCCGGTTGAGGTATAGGCGTACAGACCGAGCGTAAAATCGCGCGGGCGCGGAATCATCGAAGGCGCTGCCATGCCGTTGCCCTTGCCGTCGGGTCCGTGACAATACGCGCAATACGTGATGTACAGCTTTTGTCCGGGCGGCGCATCGGCGGACAAATCCGAACCGGGCGGATACGCAATCGCGGCGGCGTAATCGTGCGGCGGCTGCCATTCGGGTTCCGCGCTCGCGTATCCGACGCGCACATACAACGAACGCGCGATATCAAGAACGATAAGCAGCGCCAGCATCGTCAACAAAATGTTGCGGCGTGATGAGAAAAATGGTTTCAGTGTGGTCATTACAAGGATGAACCAAATTCCTTTTTCGTTTTGTGATATTTCGCCAGCCACGCGTACCATTCTTTGCGATTGGTGACGTAGAGAGTTTCGTCGAATCCCATCGCTCAATAGGTGAACATGCGGTCGCTCTCGAGCGCCAAGCGCACAAGCACATTCGGCATCGCAAATTCGGCAGGTTTGTTTTGCAAATCCGCGTCGCTCACACCGCGCGCTTTGCTCGACATACCCGAAAGGAAAAATTTTCCCCCGCCTGCGACAATCGCATCAAAATGCTCGCGCAGTTTGCCTGTTCCCAAACCGACGAGATTGTCGAGCACCGTATCGCGCAACAATTGCACCGCATCGCCCGCGAGAAATAGCGAAACCGTATGCCCTTCCTCAATCGCCGTTTTCGCGACGAGAAATGCCAGCGTTGCGCGCGTTGGATTTTCGGGACCGTTCGTTACGTGTACAAGAATTTTTGCCATTTGTATTCCCTTTCGTGTGTTTTTTGTTTATCGCGTCTTTCTTTGACAAAAAAACAAAAAGAAAAATCCCTCAATTCGCGCGGCACCCAGTACGGTTTTCCATTTTCCGCGACGTACCCGCCCGAACCGATTTCAATCATCGTTGCGCCCGTTCCTACGGAATCAGCGGTTGCAAGACAAATGAAAAAAGACACGGACTTTATATTTCCGAATTTCCTTTGATTCCCCCATTGCGCGTAAATGATGCGTAAAGGGAGCCAAAGGAAAGGAAGGAAATGAGAATTGACGAACGAACCCGCGCCCCTCGCCCGCGAGAGCAAGCGAGAGCGGGCATTCAGAAGAGGGGCAAATCAAACGCGGTTGATGAATTCGCGATTGCGGACAGTCACCGGCACTTGCATCAATTCCGCGATGCCTTTGGCAGTATGTTCGCTCAAGCGGCGCAGCGCTTCTTCGCCCTTGTCCGCCGTCGCGCGCAGTGGATTGCCAATCGTCCCCGATTCGATGAATTCATGATGGTCCATCGGAAAGGTGAAATACTTGTATCCTTCAAATTCCACATCGGGCATTCCATCTTTTTTGCCAAACGATTTCGGCAAGAACGCGGGAATGTGCGCGAGCGTTTTTTCTGCGCGTTCCATGCGTACGTACTCGGTGCTTGCGACAACATCGTGCGCGAGCATCTGCGATGTTTCCAATTCGGACGCGTGCCAGCCCGGCGTTTCTTCGGGTGGATTTTCCATCAAGCCCGCGAGAATGCCGACATAATTTTCCATGTACGGTTTCACGAATCCGATGAGCGCGCCCGTTTCGTACCGCAACTTTCGCAACACCGGGTCAACCACTTTGATATTCGAGCCGTGACCATTTACAAAAATAATTCGATTGAACCCGTGATGAATGCACGAACGCGCGACATCGTACATGAGATTCAACAATGTCTCTGCGCGCAGCGTAATCGTGCCGCGTCCCATGCCCGCGCCGTACATGTGTTGTGGTGAATACCCCGCCCAGATGCACGGCGTGCGCAGCACTTCAAGTTGTTCGCTCACGCGCCGCGCCACTTCTTCGGCAGTGACCGTATCCGTTTTCAATGGCAAATGCGGACCGTGCTGCTCCGTGCTTGCCATCGGAATCAGCACCGTATCTTTTTCTTTCAGGTATTCGCCGATGTCCACGTACGTAAGGTCGGCGAGGTTATAAGAACGAAATTTCATAATGCGTAAGGTATCAAGTAGCATGTAGCAAGTAGTAGGTTCCTCTGCTACCTGTTCCCTGCTACCTGTTCCCTTTTCTCTCCCATCAATTTCAAAAATTCCTGTGCGACAATCTCGGCGAACGCGGGGTCATTCACATGCGCGTCCATTTCGATATACGGAATTTCTCGGCGCAAATTGTTTCGCAGTTCCGCGCGAAATGCCGCGTCCGCTTCGGGGTTCCAAAACACGCCGTTCGGAACATTCGGAATCGAAAGCCCTTGCGTCGGAACGACGACGACGACGGGTCCTTGCGCGCCGTTCAATTTTTCTGCCATGCTGCGCGCGACTTGGACTTGTTCGTCTTGCGTCAAACGAATCAACGTAAATTCGGGATTGTGATAATACGCGGGGCGTCCGTAAAATTTTTCGGGAATCGCGTCGGGGCGTCCGTTCACGCTGAAATCAATACAGCCCGGCACGACGACTTGGGGAATTCCCAACGCGCCAATTTTTTCCAAACGTTCTTTGCCGCCCGCGTGAAATCCGCCGACGAGCTGGTCGCTCAATTCGTCCGTCGTGTAATCAATCACGCCGACGAACATTCCTTGCGCGGCGAGTTCTTCCATCGCGGGTCCGCCGACGCCGTTCGAGTGAAAAACAATCGCTTCGTAGCCGCGCTGTTCTAGAATATCTTTGATGTGCATCACCGCGCGCGTCGTGTTGCCGAGCATCGTGATGGCAACGTAACGTGCCGACGAAGGACGAATGCCCAATGACGAATTGGTATCGTTCGTCGTTCGTCGTTCGTCGTTCGTCGCTGCGTTCTTTGCAGCAACCATCCCAACCACTGCCCCGCACGCGTTATCAAACACGGCGCGCGAAATCGGATTGATGCCGAGAATGTCCACGACGGAATGGACGACGAAAATATCTTTGGTCCCCATCAATTGCCCGTAATGGCGTCGCCCCGACGCAATCGGCGTCACAATCACTTTCGGCACACCAATCGGCAGCGCGCGCATCGCGTACGCGCCCAACACCGCGCCTTCCGCGCCGCCGAGGCACAACACTCCATGAATTTTTCCTTCCTCGTACAATTTCACGGTGATTGCGCGCACACCGTTTTCCATAATCTCGACGGCTTTGCCGCGCGTTCCCGCAGCCCGAAGGGCATCAATCGTCGTCCCCGCCGCAATCGCACATTCCGCGCGCGTGATGTCGGGAATGATGTCGAGCGGTTCGCCCAAAATTCCCGAATCGAGGACGAGCGCGTCAGAACCCAGCGCGCGAATTTTGTCGCGACAGTACGCGATTTCGCGTCCTTTGGTGTCGAGGGTGCCGATGAGTAAAACAGTCATTTAGTTCGGTAGTGCAATAGTGCGATAGTGAAGTTGAATGTTCCACTATCGCACTATCAAACCATCACACGATTGCACTAAAATCCTGTTTTCACGCTCTGAAACGCTTTGCCTGCCTTGCCCACTTTTACTTGTTTCGGAACGGAGGTGCGTTTGACGCCCGCTTTCTTCATTGCCTTGGAAAGCGTATTCGCGGTTTCTTCCACCATCCACGAATAGAAATTTTCCGAAAGCACACCGCTGCCGTGGTCTTGGATGAATTTCAGCTGTTCGGGAGTAAGGGACGGGTCGGCGGACGCGAGCGCGTGCGGATATTTGTTGACGGGGGTGCGGTCGAGCGCGGCAACAAATTCAACCGTGAGCGCGTTCTTGTAACCCGCTTCGTCGAGTGTTTTCAGCAATTTTGCCCAATTGTAATCGCCGCCGCCCGCGTGCATCCGATTGTTGTCGGCGATGTGGAAATCTACGAGCCGTTTGCCCGTGTTCAAAATCGCTTGATACAAATTGTCCTCTTCGATATTGATGTGGAACGCGTCGAGACACACGCCGCAGTTTGCGCCAACGGCAGTCGCCAGCGCCACCGCTTGTTCGGCGCGATTCAGGAAGTTGGTCTCGAAACGATTGAGCGGTTCGAGCGCGAGCGCGATGCCGACGGATTCGCTGTACGCATACACTTCTTTTAAACCTTCGACGCACCATGCCCATTCTTGTTCGGGCGAAGCTTGCGGCACGACTTTGCCGACGGTGGACGGCACAATCGTCAATTCGCAGCCATCCAATTCGCGCACCATGCGGACACAATCTTTGCAGTACTGTACCGTTTTCGCGCGCACGGCTTCATCCGCCGCAATCAAATCGAGTCCGGGAAACATCAGCGTCACGCTGCCCCAACAGCGCACGCGATTTTCTTTCAAGAGCTTGCCGACTTGTTGCGTATCGTATTTATCCGGCTCGCCGCCGATTTCGATACTTTCGTAGCCGTACTTGGCTAACCGCCGAATCGTCGTCTCAATCGGTTCGGCACGCATCCAGTTGTGCATTGAGAGAAACATTGTTGACTCCTCCTGTCGGATTTATGATTGTTGAACTAGGATTTCAGATTTTCGATTTTCAATTTTCGAATGTGGAGCCGCCTCCTTGCACCATGCGTTATGCCTTGCGCATTCGCGATGTGCCGTACGCGATCGGCTATCTGCCATTTGCCAACTGCTCTGCCAATAATTGATACAAATTCATCACTTGCATTCCGTCCGCGTATTTTTCCAACGTCGCGGCGTCGAGTGGGTCATCGGTCACAAGAATTTCCGCGCCGGTGGCTTTGGCTTCGGCGATACGCGTGCGCGCTAAATTTTCCGCGAGCGCGGGATGCGTGTACTGCAAACCGCCGCTCGTGCCAATCGAAGCCGCGAGAGATTCGCGGAACAACATTTCGCGCGGTTCTGCGCCGAACGCTTGTGTTGCGAGCACGCGCGCATTCAACGCGTGATGTTTCAAGCGAATGGATTGTGACGCATCGTGGAAGGTGTACGCTTGCGGCGCGCGCGGTTCAATTTTTAATTTCTCGCCCGCGTTCGCGAGAACGTCAACGAGCGTGGAAACATTCACGCCATCGGGCAAATTCACGCCAAGTTCGGCATATACGTTTTTCAACGCGTGCGCGTCTTGTGGACTCAGTGCAATGACCTGCGTCACGCCGCTCGATTCCAAATCGCGCACAATGCTTTTCGCAAATTCGCGCGCCGTGTCCCACAGACCGAGTGTGTACGGCAAATAGCCGCTCGATTGTCCAACTGCACAGCGCGTCGCGTTCACCCCAAGCGCGTTCAACAATGTTTCCGCTGCCGGGACAATTTCGGGTTTCAAAAAATAGGCGGCGTCGCCGACAAAGAGGACGGAGGATGACGATGCGTCATCGCGCGTATTGGTTGGGATGCGCGGAGGGTGCGATGAGGCATCGAGACGAATGACCAAAGACGAATCCGCGTTCGTCGTTCGTCGTTCGTCGTTCGTCGCGTCGCCATACGGCGAACCAAACGCGCGCAACTTGGCCTCAACCACCTTCACGCTTGCAGGCGCGTATCCCAAACGCACCACCTCCTCGCGCGCAGCTTGAATCGCGTACGGCAATGGACGGTTCGTCGCGCAATTGCCTTGACAATTGCCTGCGTCGGCGCACCGATACAAGGTATCAACGGATTCTGTGTCCCATTGCAGCATCCCGCGCTGCACCGATGCGACGAGCAATGCCCAACCGTGCGGCGAGGTCGCTTCGTTTTTTGTCACGCGGCGCACGGGACACGCTTGCGCGCACATGAGACAATAGCGGTCTCCTTCGTAAATCGGAATGTACTCGATAAATTTCGACAAACCGTTTTCTCCGGTGAGGGGGCGGTTTCATACCGCCCCCTACAAGTTCACGCGTCCTCCCTACAACGTCTCTGGTGATAGGGACGGGCGCGTCGCATCCGAATCTTAAACTTTCCGCGCGCGGCGCCAGACGAACGCACCGCCGGCGAGCAACATCAACACCACGGCAATCAACGGGATGAGCATGGATGGAGTTGAATTGCCCGTTGTCGGCAAGGTTTGTGGTGGAGGCGCGGCAGGCGGGGCAGCCGCGCCCGGCGCGGCATTCACCGGCGGAACGGTCTTGAGGTAAGCGGCGACGGCAAAGCCGTCCTTCTCGGTAATGTCGTGAAGTCCGCCATCAAGCACCAGCTGCATCAGTCCGCCCACAGAAGAGCCGTCAGGGCGCTTGCCCGTTTTGAGCAAAAGATAAATTTGCTCTTGCGACCATTTGCCAATGCCGAATTCTTCGGAGGGAGTGATATTTGCAGAACCGAACATAGGATTGCCTGCAAGAAAGCGCGACATATCGGGCGCGCCTTCGGCCGTAGTCGGCGTATGACAATCGCTGCAGTGCGCTATGGTGTTCACAATGTACGAACCGCGTGCCACGCCTTCTGTCGGCGCGTCGGCAGGTTGCGGGGGCGCTGTGAACGGCGGCACGGGGACATTCAGTTCGCGCGCGGGAACCTTGTTGGAAACGGGGGGCGCGGTTTTGATAAACGCTGCCACATCATGCAGGTCTTGTTCCGACATGCCGCTAAAGTACGGATACGGCATCACGGGGAATAGTTGTTCCCCATCTGGGCGCTTGCCGTGTCGCAATGCATTCACCACATCTTGTTCCGTCCACGAGCCGATGCCGGTTTCCACGTCGGACGTAATGTTTTTGGCATACACTTTGCCTGCCGGACCCAGTTCAAACACTTCGCCACCGGCGAGGAACCCTGCCGCGCCCATGTGGCAACCGCACCCGCCGGCGAGTGCAAACAGATACGCGCCTTTGCCGGGATTCCCCACCACCCCATTCTGCTTGGGTGGGGCTGCTTGGACAGTTGCTGTTTGTGCAGCAAACGCCAACACCGCGAGGGCGGCAAGGAATAGCGTTACTGCAATACCGCGTCGTACCATACGAACCTCCTCTTGGAATTTTTGCGCGTTGACCAATTTCAACGCGTGACGGCGTTATTCTATAAAATTTATTCGCATATTGACAGTGGGGGTTTGACGGTCTCTATGGCTTGCCCCACCATTTGTAAATCGAATTGCCGTCCGTGAATCCCAACGGCAAAAACGCGCCGAGAAAAAATACAAAAAAGTTGTCCAGCAAAAGCCACAAGGCGACCCAATACAACGCGCCGCCGTAATTTTGCGCGATGAGCAAAATCAAAAACGCAACCCCACTCACGACGAAACTGATTGCAGGTCCACCCAGCGCGCGGCGAATATGAATTTTGCCGGACAGTGCCGGTTCGTCCTTTGGATACAACGAAACGCCGAGGACGTACACGAAACGCACGCCGCGCATCGGATAACCGGTTCGCCGCGCCGCGCCCGCGTGTCCGAGTTGATGCAGCAATTCCGAAAGAAAATGCAGCAGCGCGCAAATGAATCCGCCAACGAGGGCTTCGCCAAACGTCAAACGCAAAACGTTAAACGCAAGCCAACTCAACACACTCCACAACAACAGAAACCCAAAGAGCGCGGAGGGTTTGGCAGAAATTTCAAGATGGTAGAGATTGCCGAGTACGATTTTGTTGGGCATTGTTTATGCAAATTCGAGAAAATTCGGCGGCGCGAAAAATTTTCGTTTGCGCAATGGCAATGGCGATTCCGCTTCACATAACGAGCGCAGCCGTTTCATGGTCAATGCCGATTTCACCAAAAAAACCGGCTCGTTCACCCCGCCAATTGATTTTGTCCACACAGGCGCAGATTGATTCAAGCGGGTTGCAAACAATTCCGCCAATGCCGCCGACAATGCGAGCACGCGCGAATCTGATGTTTGCGGTTGTGGCAGACTCGCCAAATCTTTTTGCTCGCGTAGAAAATCTTGAGTCAAGCTGCGGGTTTGCAAACTGTCACCCGCTAATGCGGCTTGGGCGATGTGTTCAATCTCAACCATACAGACTCTCCCACAAATCTAAAAAAGCATACTTGGCTTTTATCTCTCGTCCCGGTACGAGATAGGGCACAACCTCATTCCAAATTTTATCTTGCTCACCAGTCAGTTCCTGTAATAATCTCCGCGCGTCATCAATATCAGTTTCATCACGCCAAGCAGATAACTTCATGGCAAGCAATTGGGCAATAGACGGCGCCCTAACCTCAATGCCCGGCCCTGAAAAAATTATTGGCCCAGCGCTTATGCCCATCAAATACCCTTTTGCACCATCATTCAGCCATTCTTCAGGCAAGTCTTGCTCATTGGCTACTTGTTTCACCCATTTGCGAACGTTTGCGGTTGCGCGCGGCGATAGAATCACCGCATTTACATCTCGCGTTGTCAGGCGCGCCTGATAAACTAACAGCATCACTGCGCCGCCGACGACAACAAGTTGAATCTGTTCTTGCTCCTGTGTTGCCAATTCTCCTAGCCGCCATAGTGCCGATTCAATTTCCGTGCGAGATAAAGTTGCCATCTTATTTACACACTAAACCCCAATTTCCCCGGATTCATTATCCCGCGCGGGTCCAATGTCTGTTTCAGTTTGTCCAAAATCGGAAACGCGTCGCCGTACTGTTCGCGCATCAGGCGTCCGAGTTTCAAGCCGATGCCGTGATGTTCGTTCAACATGCCGCCGTTCGCCAATGACGTGCGCGCGGCAACCGTCCAAATTTTATTGTGCAACTGTATCGCTTGCTGCGCGTCTTGCGGCGGCTCGTCAATGATAAAACGGTCGTACACCATCACGCCCCACGGAAACCAATGCGAGAAATGCGCGATGTAACGCGTCTTGTATTCCGCGAACCCTTCTTCAATCGCCTTCTTTTTCGCCCAATACAATTTTTCAATGTTCTCGAACGTCGTCACCGTTTCAATCGTACCGTACATTTTCGGCAGCGAAAGCGTGAGCGGCGGAAAATAAAAATCGTAGCGATGCTCCCACCATTCTTTACCGGGATGCTCGCCCAAATCGCGCGCGCCGTACTGCGAAACAATTTTCATTGCGCGTTCGTACTGCGCCGCCGCGATTTCTTGATACCCATCAAACACCAAAATCAAATACGCGCCTTCGAGGTCAAGATTCAATACGCGTTTCACTAATGATTTCGTTGACGCGTCGTCGTACAAACGCAGGACAGATGGCTGCAATCGCGCCAACATAATTTCGCGTCCCGCTTCGAGCGCACTGTGCAAATCGTCAAACAACACCGCGCGAAAAATGCGGTGTTCGGGCATCCGTTCGATTTGGAAGGTCGCGGCGGTGATGACGCCCATCGTTCCTTCCGCGCCGACGAGAAAATTCATCAGCATCGGACCCGTCGCGTGATTCGGCACGGGCGGCATTTTCACGAACGTTCCGTCGGGCATCACCGCTTCGAGCGACACCACCAAGTCTTCTGCCTTTCCGTACTTGGTCGAAATGACGCCGCTGCCGCGTGCTGCCAAATATCCGCCGACGGTTGCGGCGGCTGCCGATGACGGATAATGCGGGAACGTTAAATTGTGTTCGTTCAACGCGCGTTCAAAAATCGCGCCGTTCACGCCGCACTGCGCGGTCGCGGTCAAATTCGTTTCGTTGATTTCCAAAATTTGGTCAAGCCGTTTTACATCCAAAACAATCCCGCCAAATATCGGGACCGTACCGCCTTGCGTGCCGCTCCCCCCCCCCCACGGCACCACCGGAATTTTGTACGTATTCGCAATTTTCAACACCGCCGAAATTTCCTGCGCGTTCGCGGGATGCACAATGAAATCGGGCGACGCGGGCGTTTGCGCGCGGTCGAGCCACATCTGCGGCATCCATGACCAATCCGTCGCATACACCAACTTGGCAACGTCCGAAACCGAAACAAACTCGTCCCCCACCACATCGGCGAGTTCCGAGCGAATCATTTCGAATTCAAGTGACGTGAAAAGCATAGACGAAGGACGAACGACGAACGACGAAGGTTAAAGTTCGTCGGTCACATAGCTTTCTTTTTCTTCGCGCAACCATGCTTGAGCAGGCGCGATCGCTTTTCGCATGGCGTGAAGTTTTGCGGCAAGCATTTCTGCCTTTTGATAAACAATATCGAGTTGGTCATTTTCAATTCCAACATTACGCCGCCGGATCAAATGTTGACAAGCAACTGTTTCCACAAGTGAACGAATGCCAAGTCCCAAAAATCGCGCTTGCTCCGCATCCGTTTGACTATTTGATCCTTCTGCGATATTCAGCGCGATTGAAGTTGCCGCTCGAACAATTTGCGATTTGAGATTGAACTCTTCGCTACGTGGCAACTTTTCTGCCAACAGATAAATCAAATCAATATATTCAACTGACAACTTCCAAACCTCCAATTTCTCAAACTTGAATGGCATTTCATTCGTCCTTCGTCATCCGTCCTTCGTCAACCGCAGTGTCTTGAACGCGCGCGTTTGCTCTTCCAACGCCGGTTCCACTGCCAGCCGTTCAATACTGCTTGCGCCGAAAAATCCTGCAATGCCGTGCGTGTGGTCAAAAATAAATTGCGCGTCGCGCGGTTCCGCAATCGGTCCGCCGTGACAGAGAACGAGAATGTCGGGATTAATCGCCACTGCGGCATCGCGCATCGCTTGCGCGCGCCGCGCGCTTTCTTCCAGCGTCAGCGCGGTGTGCGCGCCGATTGCGCCTTTGGTTGTCAGTCCCATGTGCGGCACGAGAACGTCCGCGCCCGCTTCCGCCATCGCCCGCGCTTCGTCGGGATTGAAAACGTACGGACAGGTCAGCATATCAAGTTCGCGCGCTTGGCGAATCATTTCCACTTCGAGCCCGTAACCCATGCCCGTCTCTTCCAAATTTTGACGAAAGACGCCTTCAAACAATCCGACAGTCGGAAAATTTTGCACGCCGTCGAAACCTTCGGCTTTGACCTTTTGCAAAAACACATTCATCAAACGGAACGGGTCTGTCCCGCACACGCCCGCGAGAACGGGAGTATTTTTCACCACAGGCAAAACTTCGCCGCCCATCTCGAGCACAATCGCGTTCGCGTCGCCATACGGCAAAAGTCCCGCAAGCGAACCGCGTCCCGCCATGCGAAAGCGCCCGCTGTTGTAAATGATGAGAATGTCCACACCGCCGCGTTCTGCAAATTTCGCGGAAATGCCGGTGCCTGCGCCCGCGCCGATGATGGGCTTGCCTGTCGCGACCTGCGCGCGCAATTTTCTCAAGGATTCTTGACGCGGAATAAACGGCATCGCATTAACCTTCGGCTTGTTTCTGTTCCACTTTCGCAATCGAAACCGTGCCGAGTCCCTCGCGCGCGTGTTCGCCGTGAATGCGCGGCACGATATGACTCCAAAAAATATAACCGATGGTGGAAATCAGCAGCACGATGAAACCCAGCGTGTACAGCCCGACGGCGAACGGCTGAAACATTCCGAAAACGCCCAACACAATGCCCGCAATCAACGCGCGTTCGCCGACGCGGTACACGGAATTCGAAAGGTGGTTGTTTAGACGCGTCGCCATCAAAATAATAAAATCAATAAACGCGACGATGATGCCGATAAAGGTGAGAATAAAAGGAATGCCGCTCAAAATCGTGTTGTCTGCGCGCGTCTTGGCATCCAGTCCGCCCACAATCGGGCTTGCAATCGCGCCCGCGACCCACAACGCAATCGCAATCGCCAACAGAATGAGCAGTAATCGTTTTCGTCCGGCACTCATAGAAAAGTGAAAAGTGAAAAGTTAAAAGCGAAAAGTGAAAAATCCACTTGTCTTGGCTTTTAGCTTTTAACTTTGTACTTTTTACTTGCTTAGCATTTCAAGCAGTTTGTCTGTCATCGCGTCCACAAACGCGTCGTCGTTGATGTTGTTGTCCAATTCGTACACGGGAATATCGGCGCGGACGTTTTGTTTGACGGCGTCATACAATGCGCGGTCCGCTTCGCGATTCCAAAATTCTTTGCCCGGCGCGTCCAGTTGCGAGACGCCGCGCAACGGCAAAAAAAACGCGACGGGCGCGGATGATTTGTTCGCTTTCTCGGCGAGAATTTTTCCGAGCTCTGCGTTTTCTTCTACTGTCGTTCGCATCAGCGTAATGTTGGGATTCCATTCGTAAAACTGCCGCGCGGCAAATTTCTCCGGCACCGTACTGCGCGCCCAAAAATTCACCATGTCCAAACAACCGGGCGCAATCACTTGCGGCACATTTTTTTCCGCCGCCGCATCGAGCCGCGTCGCGCCCGCCGTCAGCACACCGCCGACCAATTCATCCGCCCATTCCGTCGTCGTAATGTCAAAGACGCCTTGAAAAAATCCGTCGCGAATCAATTGCTCCATCGTCGCGCCGCCCGTTCCCGTCGCGTGAAACACCAACACTTCGTACCCATTTTTTTCAAACGTCGCGCGCGCGCGTGTCACAGCGGGCGTTGTATTCCCAAACATCGAAGCGGCAATTAACGGCTTGGCTTCAATTTGCGGCGGTTCGGTTTCCGCCATGCCGATTACCGCGCCGACGGCGTTCGCATAAATTTTCGCGCTGATGCGATTCACGCCCGCAACATCCACGACGCTGTGCAGCATCACAATATCGCTTGTCCCGACGTACGCTTTCACATCACCCGATGCCAGCGTACTCACCATCACTTTCGGCACGCCGAGCGGTAACGCGCGCATCGCGCTCGTTGCAATCACCGTGCCGTTGCCGCCGCCCAACGCGAGCACCGCATCAAATTTTTTTGCATCGTACAATTCACGCGCGAGTTTGGCAATGCCGCGCGTCATCACGCTCATCGCGTTTGTGCGGTCCGCCGCGTCGCGCAAATCGTTCAAGGTTGCGCCGCCCGCGTTCGCTACCTCATCCGCGCGCACATCGGGCGCAAACGCCGGTTCACCCATCACGCCCGTGTCAATCACAAACGCGCGCTGCCCGCGCCGTTCGATTTCATTTTTTACGAACGCGTATTCCGAACCTTTCGTGTCGAGCGCGCCGATGAGGGCGATGGTTTTCAAGGCAGTATCAAGTAGCAGGTAGCAAGTGGCAGGGTGTTCCTTACTACCAACTACCTGCTACCATTTCACCGCAACAACTGTCTCAAAAAATTCGCGCCCTTTTCCGCCAACGCGTCGGGCGATGGTTCAAACTCGCGCCAAATCGCGGCGGCGCGCGCGATGGATTTCACTTGCGGCGTGAACGATTCAATCACGACAGGTCCGTCGTAGCGAATTTCTTTGAGTGCTTGCGCGACGGAATGCCAGGGCACATGCCCCGTGCCCGGCGCGCCTCTATCATTTTCGCACGCGTGCAAATGTTTCAACCGCGCGCCCGTCAAACGAATCGCGTCGCCAAGACTTTTTTCCTCAATGTTCATGTGAAAGGTATCGAGCAGCACGCCGACCTGCGGATGCTGCACGCGGTCAACAATCTCACACGCTTGCGCGGCGAGATTCACAAAACTGGTTTCAAACCGATTGAGCGGTTCCACGCACAACGTCACGCCGTTGTCGCCCGCGTACTCGCCGAGTTCGCGCAAGGTTGCCGTGAGCAAATCCAAATCGCGCGCGCGTTCGATTGCGGATTGCTGCCATGTGCGTCCAACGGCGGAATACAAGGGTCCCACAAAATTTGTCGCGCCCAACGCGCGCGTCGCCTCGATTCCCTGCATCAAGTAATTTTTCCCGTTCGCGCGAATTGCCTCGTCCGCGTGAATCAAGTCGTGGTCGGGTCCCATCGCCGCGCACGTCGAAATGGTCAACCCATGCTCGCGCAAAATTTCCCCCGCGCGTGAAGAATCCACATCGCCAATCGTTTCGAGTGGAATTTCAAAATGGTCAAAGCCGAGTTGTTTCACAAGCGGCGCGAGACGTTCCACCTCTTGCGTCGTCACGGGCGAAGTCCACACCCAACCGTTGATGCCGAAACGCATAGTTTGTGTCATGTATCAAGTGCCAGAGTGTCACGGGATACATGACACTTTGACACCTGATACTTATGGATTTACCCGATTCCGCTTCCTATCAAAGAAATGCAGCTTGTCGCTGTTGATATTGAATTTTACCGTGTCGCCGATTTTTGTATCGGACATGCCGGGGACGAGCGACAACAATGTTTGTTCACCGGACTTGATATGCAAAACGGTTTCGACGCCCAATGGTTCCTTTAAAATAACTTGGCCCGAAAATTTTCCATTCGCATCGGGTTTCACATCTTCGGGGCGAATGCCGAGCAATAGCGCATCGGGCAAATTTTGGTTTGCTTGCACCGTCACCGCGCTAGAGTTGATTGCCACCGCGCCGTTCTGCCGCGTCGCTTCAAATAAATTGATGCGCGGTGTGCCGACAAGCTGCGCGACAAATGTCGTCGCGGGGCGGTCATAAATATCGTCGGGCGTGCCTTCTTGAATAATTTTGCCGTGCTGCAAAACGGCGATGCGGTCTGCCATCGTCAATGCTTCGATTTGGTCGTGCGTGACGTACAAAATCGTTTTGCCCAACGTTTTTTGCAAATGTTTCAATTCCACGCGCAATGCTTCGCGCAATTTCGCGTCGAGGTTCGACAACGGTTCGTCCATGAGAAACACGCGCGGGTCACGCACAATCGCGCGTCCGATGGAAACGCGCTGCATCTCGCCGCCGGACAAACGCGCGGTTTTGCGTTCGAGCAAATGCGAGATGCGAAGAATGTCGGACACCTCGCGAATTTTGTTTTTGATTTCGGTTTCGGGAACGCGGCGCGCGGGCGAACGCAACGGAAACGCGAGATTGTCGTACACACTCATCGTCGGATACAACGAGTACTGTTGAAACACAAACGCGACGTCGCGGTCGGCAGGCGTGAACAAGTCCACCGCCTCTCCGTCGAACGCGACGCTGCCCGCGTCCTGTTTTTCCAAACCGGCAATCACACGCAGCGTCGTCGTTTTGCCCGCGCCTGTGGGACCGAGCAGCACGAAAAATTCACCGTCGTTCACGCGAAACGAAACATCATCCAGCGCCGTCACCGCGCGAAATGTTTTGGTGATGTTGGAAAGAGAAACGTTGCTCATAGGTCAGTCAACAGTAGAAAGTCAACAGTAGAAAGTATTTTCATTTGTCATTTGTCATTCGTCTTTCGTCGTCGGTCATTCGTCAGTTTTTACGTAGCGCCATTTCATTTTGTGGATTGAAAAAGCGCGCCATGTTGGGGTCAAGGTCGAAACGAATGTTTGCGCCGATGGGATACCGCACCGCGCGGTCGGCGCGCAAATGCACGACGTTATCGCCTTCCATGTTGACATGCAGCATCGTGTACGAACCGTGCATATCGGCGGCATACACCTCGCCGTGCAATGCGCCATCGGGATTCACCTGCGCGGATTCGGGACGAAAACCGATGATGACATTTTCATTGCGCGCGAGCGAATTTTTCCAGCCGTCCGGCATCGGATATTGATTCGCGCCGGGCAAACGCACAACACCATCTGAAAAATTTCCTTGCACCAAATTCATCCCGGGACTGCCGATAAATTTTGCCACAAACAAGTTCGCGGGATTATAGTACACGTCCGTTGGCGTGCCGACTTGCTGCACCACTGCCGCCGACATGACGACGATGCGGTCGCCCATTGCCATCGCTTCGATTTGGTCGTGCGTCACATAGACCGTCGTCGCTTTCAAACGCAATTGCAGTTGACGAATTTCCGCGCGCATTGTTTCGCGCAAGTCCGCGTCGAGCGCGCCGAGCGGTTCGTCCATGAGGAACGCGGCGGGACGACGCACAAGCGCGCGCGCGAGCGCGACGCGCTGTTTGTCGCCGCCCGACAATCCGCCCGGACGTTTGTTCAACAAATGTTCGATGCGTAACAATTGGACAACTTGTTTCACGCGTTCGTCAATCAATTCTTTTTTCTCGCCTTGCGCGCGCAGTGGAAACGAAATGTTGTCGCGAACGTTGATGTGCGGATACAGCGCGTAAAATTGAAACACGAACGCGATATCGCGGTCACTCGGATGCAGCCACGTCACATTTTTGTCGTCGAGCAAAATGTGTCCCGCCGTCACCGTTTCGAGTCCGCTAATCATGCGCAGCGTCGTCGTTTTGCCGCAGCCCGACGGACCGAGCAGCACAATAAATTCCCCATCCGCAATCGTGAGGTCGAGCGGTTTCACCGCGTATTGCTCGCCGAATTTTTTTTCAACCTGCTTTAACTGAATCGTTGCCATACGGAAAAGTAAAAAGTAAAAAGTTCAAAGCTAAAAGTTTCCTCTCTCGACGTACACTTTTAGCTTTTAACTTTTGACTTTTCGCTTGTCATTGACGAATTGCTCCAAACGTCACGCCGCGCAGCAGATATTTGCGGAGCGCGAATGTGATGATGACGACGGGGATGAGAAACATGAGCGAACCCGCCGCAATCGCCGACCATTCGACGCCGCCGCGTCCAATCATGGAAGGAATCGCGGGCGGCGCGGTGCGCGCGCGTTCACTCGTCATCATCAACGCGAACGCGTATTCATTCCACGCAAAGATAAGACAAAACACCGTCGTCGCCGCGATGCCCGAAAGCGATTGGGGCAGCACGATTTTCCAAAATGTTTGCAAGCGGCTGTAACCGTCCACGAGCGCGGCTTCTTCGTACTCGCGCGGAATTTCGTCAAAGAACCCTTTCATCAACCACACCGAGAACGAAAGATTGAACACGGTGTACAAAAGAATCATGCCGAGATGCGTATCGTACAAACCGACTTGGCGGTACATCAAAAAAAGTGGAATCGTCACCACGACGGCGGGCAGCATACGCGTACTCAAAATGAAAAACAGCAAATCGTCCTTGCCCGGCAAACTGAATCGGCTGAACGCATACCCCGCCAACGTGCCGAGCAGCACAGACAAAAGCGTTGACGCGCCCGCAATGATTAACGAATTCAGTACGCGTCCAACATACGGACTCGGTCCGGTAATTTCTTGCCCCACGCTCAACGCCAACAAATCGAGCGGACCCAATTCGCCGCGCGCGGCGCGTTCCCGAAATTCGGGCATGCGTCCCGGCGCAATCACCGCGCGGTCGGTAAAGAGATAGAGAAAACCTTCGAGCGTCGGCTGAAAGAAAATTTTTGGCGGACTCGCCGTCACATCGGGACGCGACTTGAACGCCGTAATCAACATGACAAAAATCGGAATGAGCATGATGA
The DNA here is from genome assembly GCA_937870825.1 of uncultured Chloroflexota bacterium. Taxonomy (GTDB): domain Bacteria; phylum Chloroflexota; class Anaerolineae; order UBA4142; family SHND01; genus SHND01. The sequence goes on from CALMZO010000192.1 coordinate 37,478, forward strand.
GCGCGATGATGACGACGATGACCGCGCGCACCGCGCCCGTCGTCCGCGCGCTCGGACTCACTTTGTCAACGCGAATGGATTCGACGACGGGGCGTCGCGGTCCTGTTTCTGCAAAACTCGACATGCAAAGGTTCCTATGTTTCCCTTTTTTCCTTTATTTCTCTTGTGTCCATGGATTGGAGGAACAAAACGAAATAGAGGAAATTAAGGAAATCAAGATTCCCCTTTCGCTTGATTCAAATAACGAATGTACAAATTGCTAATCGCAATGACGATGATGAGGATAATGTACGCGAGCGCGCTGGCATAGCCCGAACGAAATTGTCCGAGAAACGCGACGCGGTACAAATACACCGCAATCAATTCCGTCTGATTCCCCGGACCCCCGCCCGTCATGCCCATCACGAGGTCAAAAGATTTCAATGCCTCAATCGTGCGAAACAAAACGGCAATGAGCAGCAGCGGCATCACCTGCGGCAGCGTGATGCGCCAAAATTGAAACCACGAACTCGCGCGGTCAATCGCCGCCGCTTCGTACAAATAATCGGGAATCGCATTCAGCCCCGAAAGCACGAGCAGCATCACGAACGGACTCCACATCCACACATCCACGAGAACCACTGCCCACAACGCGAGGCCCGGCACCGGCTGTCCGAGAAAGCGCCCCGCGAGCATGTCCACTTGTGCGGGATTGACGCCGAGAATCGCGTAATTGAAAAAGCCAAAGTTGGGATTGTACAAAAGTTTCCAAAAGAGACCGACGACGACGGGCGACAACATCATCGGGACAAGAATCAACGTCGTCACCAAACCGCTGCCGCGAAATTTTCCGCGTACGAGCATCGCGAGCGTGAAACCCACAATCGTTTGCAGCGCGACGGAAAACAACACGTACCGTCCCGATGTGGCAAAGGCTTGCCATAAGGCAGGGTCCGTGAGAATGTTGGAAAAATTTTGAATGCCCACCCACAGCGGCGCGGTGTTGCCCGTCGCGCGATAATTGGTGAACGCAAGATAAAGCGAATAAAAGAGCGGAAAGAAATTAAAGACGATGAGCAGCACGAGTGTGGGCCAAATGAACAAGTTCATGATGGCGCGGTCACTCAATTGCCGTTGATGCGTTACGGCGCGCGGCGTCGGTTTCGTTACTGCAGATTCAGCGGTTACGCTTGCCATACGAATTTCTTTCTCAACATTCAGGATGTGTAGGGGCGGGGTTCTCCCGCCCCTACGTTTGACGTTTTGCGTTTGATGAACGGGCAAGCGGCGCTACCAAACAGCGCACGAGCCGTTGCCCCTACATCAGCGTTTATTGACTCTTGATGAACCCGCCCTCTTTCAAAATCTTGTCGTGTTCGGTGGCAATGGTGTCCATCGTTTCCTTTGCCGTGCCTTGGCCTTCGACAATAAATTTGTGGAAATTGGTTTGGGTCACTTGCAAAAGCTGCGCATAGATTGGAATGTTCCAGAAATCTTTGACGAACGTCATCGTTTCGGCGAACGCGGGATTGAACGGCTGCGCCTTCAAGAACGTGTCGGTCTTGAGCACATTCGCGTTGCAGGTGTAACCGCCGAGCGCTGCCCATTGCGCCTGATTCTTTTCATCCGCAAACCATTTGATGAAATCCATCATCGCTTGCTTGCGTTCGTCGCTGATGAAATTGATGATACTCAAGCCCTGTCCTCCGAGCGCCGCGCCTTTGTCCCCATTCGGTCCGGGGGGATTCGCAAAGAAACCGGTCCCCGCCGCATGCGGATTCGTCTGCGGATTCGTCAACGCCGGAAAGAACGCAAAGTAATTCATAATCATCACGGCTTTGCCCGAAATCAATGCGTCATTGGTTTCTTGAAAGAACGCGTTCGAGAGACCAGGCGCCTGGCAGCATTCGTACAAATCTTTGTAGAACTGCACGGCGTCAATGTTGTTTTGCGAATTCACAACGCCCATGACGTTGTTGTTTTTATCCTGCCACGCGCCGCCAAAGGGGAACATGGCATTTTCGACACCCATCGTGATTGCGTCATAATCTTTTTGGGTGTAAATCGCCACGCCGTACAAGCCCTTGTCCGCTTGCGTAAAGTAGGTGGCAATATCCTTGAGCTCTTTTTGGCTCTTGGGCACGGCGAGGTCATAGCCGTACTTTTGCTTGAATGCGGCTTTATGCGTCGCATCCTCAAAGAGGTCTTTGCGATACGCCCACCCGTCCGCGTCACCTTCCGTCGGATATGCCCAGTATTTACCCGAGCCCGTCGGATATTCACCATAGTACGTCAACGTCGCGGGCGTCACGGATTTGGCGATGCCGCTGCTGTTGAGGAAATCGGTCATGTCCACATAGTAACCGGACGTTGCGCTCGTGCCGAGCCATTGCGAATCACCAACGACGCCATCCCATTCGGTGGACTTGGCCGCCATCGCGGTAAAGAAACGGTCACCGAACGTGCCCCATGGTTCTTGAACGATGGTGACTTTGATGCCCGTTTCTTTTTCGTACAAATTGCCCATCTGCTGCAAGTAATCGGCGGGGTCCCACTGCGCCCAGATGATTTTCAATTCTTTGACGTTGCCGCCCGAAGGCGCGGCAGTTGGTTGTGCAGGTGCGGCAGTCGGTTGCGCGGGCGCGGCGGTTGGCGGCGCAGAGGTTGGTTGGGCGGGAGTCGCGCAGGCAGCTACAATCGTCAGGACGGCGAGCAGCGCGAGAACAAGCGACAAGCGTCGCAGCGTATATTGTGAAAACATCTTCTCTCCTCCATTGGAATCAAGTGTTGATTGGTTGTTGAGAAAAATTTTGAGGGAATCGTGAACGGCGCACCTCCTTGTGAAACGCGCCCGCACTGCATTTAACGCGCAAGTGCTGCCGCGCTCGGCAGTAACCGATTGACCGGCGCAGCCGCGCGGCTGACCGGTCGCGATGCGCGTACTGCATGAAAGGGCTGACGCAAAATTTGGTCGTACACCATTGCCACCGAACCCATCACGCACGCATCCGAGCCGTACGCGGCGGCGACCATTTGCGCCGATTGCCAGGACCAGCGCAAGGCGCGTTCGCTAATGGTTTGTTGAATCACCGGCATCAAAAATTCTTTGGCAAGCGAAAGAATGCCGCCAAACACAACCATTTCGGGATTCAGCGCATTCACCAGATTCGCCAGTCCGATGCCCAGATATTTTCCCGTATCAAACAAGGCACGGCGCGCAACCGCATCCCCTTCTTGTGCGGCGCGCACCACGCCGGGCAAAGTCAACTGTTCGCGTTTGCCATTTTGCCCGGGCGACGCCAAGCGCGCAAGCATAGAGGGTTCTCCGGCGGCGATGCATTCCTGAATGCGGCGAAAGAGTGCAGACTGCGAGGCGAGCGTTTCCCAACAGCCGTGATTGCCACATGCACAGGGCAAGCCGTTGGGTTCGAGCGTCATGTGACCCACTTCGCCGGCAAAGCCCGAACCGCCCGGATAAATTCGTCCATCCATCACAATGCCACCGCCGATGCCGACGCCCGCGCTGACGTACAACACATTGCGCGCGCCGCGCGCCACGCCAAAATACGTTTCCCCGAACGCGGCGATAGATGCTTCGTTGTCGACAAATACCGGCAAGTCAAACCGCGCGCGCAGCATTTGACGCAGCGGGACATTTTCCCAATGCAGGTTCGGCGCATACAGCAAGGTTCCGGATTCCACGTCTACCAACCCCGGCACGCCGAGGGCGAGACCCAGAATGGGAAGCCCATGCGCGTTGGCTTGTTTGATTGCGGCTCCGATATTTGCCATGGTGTGACGCAAAATGGCGGGTTGCTGCTCGCGGCGGTCAGTGCGTTCTTGATGGCGCCAAATTACGCGCGCGGCAAAATCGGTGAGAACGACGGAAATAAAATCCACGCCGATTTCGGCGCCGATGATGGCGCCGGCATGTGGATTGAGTTGCAGCAGAATGCCGGGGCGTCCGGTGAAATTTTTTCCGACGCCGGTTTCCGTGACAAAGCTGGCATTGATCAGTTGTTCGACGAGGCTGGAGACAGTCGTTTTGTTCAGCCCTGTGGCAAGGGCGAGCGCGGCGCGCGAAAGTGGCGGATGGTCGCGCAGCGCGTTCAAAATAATCGAGAGATTGATTTCGCGGATGAGTGCTTGGTCGCCGGTGCGGGCGCGTGTCATTTCACCGTCCTCGTACGTCACTGTGTGTGTTGCGTCACCATCGGTGTAACAACGTCAAACACTCGGTGATGCGTTAAACGGGAGTGCCGGCAGTGCTGCTTGAAGCAGGTGAGGAATTTACAGTCAGGCAAAAAAGACAAGTTAGTTTGTTTGTGCAACAAACTAATAAAATTTTAACAGAATCGCCAAGCCGTGTCAATGCGCGCGAGTCCTTTTCCATCTATCGCTTTTTTTTCAAAATCCCTTGACCCCTTTCCGCAAATCTATTACACTGGCTTTTGGGATTGGGGCGTGCGCCTGCAAGCGCACGGGATACACGATTGCGTATTTGGCATCGTGCGTATTTTTATCCTTCACCCTTTATGCCTCATCCTTTGCCTCATGCCAAACCTGTTCCAAGACCTTGCGCTGCTCGAATCGCGCGGACTCGTTCGCACGACGCTGGAGCGTGAACAACCCATCGTCCGTTTCAAGCATGCCCTTACGCGCGAAGCGACGTACAACTCGATGCTCCACGCGCGCCGCGCCGAGCTCCACCGCGCCGCCGCGCAAACGCTCGCGGAATTGCACGCGCAGCCGGATTTGGAAATGGTGTTGACGATTGCGGAACATTGGCAGCGCGGCAACGAAGACGCGCGCGCATTGGGAACGATTCTGCCGTACGCGCAAAACTTGATTTACACCGGACGCAGCATTTCCCTCACCGCGCTCTTGGCGCGTCTCGAACGCGAAAACTTGAACGAAACACAGCAGCGCGATTTGGATATTGCATTAGCGGACGCGCACGCGGCGCGGGGGGAATATGAACCGGCGCGGGTGCTGTATGCCAACATTCTTCCCCATGCAAATACGCTTGATGTTCGCGCGCGGGTGCTGCATGGGCTGGGCGTAGCGCATTATCATTTAGGAGAATTCGCGCGCGCGATTGAATATCACGAGGCAAGTCTGGCACTGGCAAAGGAGCAAAACACTCCGGGACGCCAAGCGCAAGCATTTAGCGGCTTGGGGGCTGGCTATCGTGGGCTGGGCGAATTGGAACGCGCTGAAGAGTTCTTTAAGCAGAGTCGCGATTTGAGCAAAGCAATCGGTGATCCATCCATTCAAGCAAATTCCGAGTATAATCTGGCGGTCTTGGCACATGACCGTGGTCAGTATGCAGATTCAATCGCGGCGGCTAACTCTGCCTTGAGTTTGTTTGAAGAAATGCAAAATATCGCTTATGCTGCGAGTGCTTTGCAAGTCCTCGGGGCTTGCTATTTTGGACTCGGTGATTTGGATAGAGCGGGCAGCTATTACGAGCGCGCGGTTCAAACAAGTCTAAAGGGTAATGACTATTTATTTGCCATGTTTGGTTTCCTCAATCTAGGAGAGCTTGCCTTGACACAAGGCAAATTAGATAAATCCACTTTTTATTACAGAGAGACTCTCAAGCACCTTGAAACTGTAAAAAATGACCGCATCCTTTCCTATGCGGAGCTGGGTCTGGCGCAAATCGCATTTGAACAAAAACAATTTGACGCCGCCAACTCCCACGCAACAATTGCGTTCGAGATTGCCAAGCGACTGGACCTAAGAGGGCAGGTGGAAAACGCCCTTCGCCTTCTCGACCAGATATCCGCTGCACAGCCGAAACAGATTTCATCATCCTAAAGCAAAGTCCTGCTTGGTTAGGAAGAGCATCCTGCGGGTTTTCAAAATTCCTCTCGCTTTACAGACTGGCGGCGAAAACCTTGAGGGCCCTTCCAAATGAAATGGGACTCTACTCTAGTGCATCATTAACCAACTTGTTTTGCGTACCGATGCGTTGAAAGACGCTTTCTAAACGATTTCATTGTGCGCGATTCACAAGAGCTTGTTTAATGCTGCACTAGATTCATACTTCGGAGGTCAAACCCATGGAACCCATTCTTTTGATTTTTGCCGGTGCAATCGTTTTTGCCGTGCTTTATTATTTCATGCGAAAGCGCAACATGGTCTCAGCCCCAAATGGGTCAGATAATGCGAAACCAGACGTGTTTGAGTTTGAGGCAGACCCGCCCGGAGTTGCTGCACCTCTCACCTTGCGAAAAATACGAATCCTCGCGCCTAAACAGGGGGGGAGCAACCTCCAAATCGAGCGCCTGCCTTTACCAGGCAATATCCCTTCGACTCTAGAGAAACAAGGTAAATCACCCGCCTACGTCATCGCTTGCGTCATCAACCCGCGCATCCGTCTGGCAAACGACAAGGAGATTACGAAATTTGATCCTCCATTAACTGTGACAGTCTTTTACAATGACCAGGACATAGAGCAATCCACGCTCAAGTCCGATGGTTCCCCGCAACTCTCATTAGTAACTTATTATGAGGCAGATGGCATACGCTGGGAACGATTGGACACAACGGTGGATTCCGGTGCCAAAACATTAACAGCCACAATCAGCGTGCTTGAACCGGAGGACCCGATTCTGGAATGTAGACCATAAACGCTTCCAAAAAATGGCCGCTTTTCGTGCCCTCATTCACCGCCCTTTTGCTTCCCTCTGGTTCGGGCAGACACTCTCACGGCTTGGCGACAACTGCAACTCGGAATGCCGAGACGGGCGCTCTCACACTTACGGCACAGGTGCGTACGCTTCAGCCGAAAGACCCAATGTGGGCGGGACGTCCTTGACACAGGTTTGAGTAAGCGGAGTGATTCGTTCTCGCGCGATTTCCTACTTGATGAATGCTTGTCCCTACTGCTCCTTTCAAAACCTCCCCACCGCGACCTTTTGCGCGAACTGTGGGCGCGATGTAACGCGTCCACAAACTTTGCGCGAAACAGATTCGCTCCCGCGCGCGCGCGAAGCTGAACGACGTTTTGTAACCATCCTCTTTGCCGACCTTTCGGGATTCACCGCGCTGACAGAAACGCGCGACCCTGAAGCCGTGCGCGAACTCATCAACGCGTGTTTTGATTTGCTCGTTCCCATCGTCGAGAATCATCAAGGCGTCGTTGACCAATTCGTCGGCGATGCGCTCGTTGCCTTGTTTGGCGCGCCCGTCGCGCATGAAGACGACCCCGCGCAAGCGTGCCGCGCCGCGTTGGAGATGCTCGACGCGCTGAACACACTGAACGCGGAACGCAAAACGAATCTCGGTCTGCACATCGGCATCAACAGCGGCATGGTATTGGCGGGAGGAATTGGTTCGCGCGGACGCCAGCAGTATTCCGTGTTGGGCGACGCGGTGAATGTCGCCGCGCGGTTGCAGGACGCGGCAGAACGCGGCGAAATTTTTGTCGGCGCGGAAACGCACAAACTCGCGCGCGACCAATTTGACTTTGTCTCGCTCGGCGCGATGCCATTCAAAGGCAAAAGCGAACCGCAAGCCGTGTGGCAATTGTTTGGCGTGAAAACGAACGCGCCCGCCCATCGCCGCATTCACACCACAACGCCGATGCTCGGACGCGAACGCGAACTCGCATTATTGAAACGCGTCACGCGCGAAACGCGGGAGGACGAAGCAGGTTTGCGCGTCGTTTCCATTTTGGGCGATGCGGGTTTGGGAAAATCGCGGCTCATCCAAGAATGGCGCAATGCGGTTTTGCATCTCCTCTCACCCCCCCCTCATTTCATCATCGCGTCTTGCGCCCCTGACGGCGCGACACACGCATACGCGCTGCTTACAGAGCTCGCGCGCGAATTGCAAAGCGCGCGCAATGATAGCGATGAGACATCCGCCGCATTGTTGGGAACGAACGTCCCCGCGCGAAATCTCGACTCACTGGACAGTGCCGCGCTGCAAGCGCAATACGCGAATGCGCTGCGCGAATGGATTGCTCAGCGCGCGGCAAGCGAAACGCTCGTGATTGTCTGCGAAGATGCCCATTGGGCGGACGCGCCGTCGCTTCAAGTGTTGCAGCACGCGTTGGCGCAATTGCTCGACGCGCGTGTGCTGATTGCATTCACCTCGCGCATTGATACCGAAACGCCCGGTTGGGAGTTGATGCAAAACGTTCAAGAACTGCCCGGCGTCGCCGCCACGCGTCTGCATCTCGCGCCCCTCGCCGAACCGGATGCAAACGCGCTGCTCGCTTCGCTTGTGCCCGGCGCATTGCCGCAAGACATTCAACAACTCATTCTCTCCCGCGCCGAGGGCAATCCGCTGTTTGTCGAAGAACTGGTCCGCATGTTATTGGACCGCGGCGATTTGAAACGCGAAAAAGAACAACGGGTGCTTGCGCGCGAACGCATCATACTCGACGTGCCGAATACACTGCAAGGAATTCTGATGGCGCGCATTGACCAATTGCCCGACGACGCGCGCCGCGTGCTGCAAATTGCGTCCGTGTTGGGACGCGAATTTTCGGTGGACGTTTTGGAACAGGTGCTCGCAAAAACAAACTGATTCTGCGCCATGCGGATTATGAATCCCGCGCGCGAGCCAAAAAGCGGACGCTCAAACGTTCGCTTTTTTTTTGTTAACGCAATTCAAAATCAAATTACGGATACGCGTTCGCACAGTACTATCAATGAGTTCAGGGATAACGAATCACGACCGCCATGTTTGAAATGCGTTGGTGATACATTCGTCCGCGCGTCGTATAATAGAGTGAAAGCAGATGTCTGCCCACGACCAATCCCTGCGCGGCGTGTTGAATCTGACGACGGCAAAATTTGAGGTGGACTGGAACGCGGTATACCGCCACGAATTGCCGCGCGTGTACAATTATTTTCGCTATCGTTTCGGCGACAACGCGCTGGCGGAAGATTTAACATCCGCAACGTTTGAAAAGGCATGGCGCGCGCGCGAAAAATACAAGCGCGACGTTGCCGCGTTTTCGACGTGGCTGTTCACTATCGCGCGCAATGCTGCCGCCGACCACTGCCGTAAAGAACACGGCTCCCGTACACACCGCGCGCATGTGTCCTTCGACGCGTTGGAAAACATTCCCGCGCCCGATTCCCCACACGACGCGTACACACAGCAAGCGGAACTCGCACAACTCGACGCGTTGCTGCAACAATTGAGCGAACACGAACGCGAATTGATTGCGCTCAAATACGGCGCGGCATTGAACAACCGCGAAATTGCGCGACAGTTGAACCTGAGCGAATCAAATGTGGGAACGACGCTGCATCGCGTTGTAGGCAAATTGCGCGCCAAGATGGAGCAAGTATGAACGACGAATTTCTCAAGACCTATCGCCAACCTCCGCGCGCGGAATTTGCGCGCGCGCTGCAAGACAAATTGAATGGAGAGACAAACATGCTTATCAAAAACATGGTCAATAAAAAAATGTGGCGACACAATCTGATGCGTTGGAGTCCCGCGCTCTTTGTTGCAGCGCTGCTCGTCGCGGCAGTGTTGGTATTTTCATTTCCACCCGCGCGGGCGCTCGCACAAGATTTTCTCAATTTGTTCCGCGTGAAAAAATTCGCGGCGATTACAATGAACCCCGCGCGTATGCAGCAATTGGACAATCTCGAACTTGACCTCGAAAAATTGTTCGGGGAAAGCATAGAAATTTTGCAAGAGCCGGGCAAACCGGTTCAGGTCGCCTCGCTGCAAGAAGCGCGCGCACGCGCGGGCTTTGCCGTCGCGGCGCCGTCCGCGCTTTCCAATGACGCGCAGTTGCAAATCTTTGTGCATGGCGAAGGCGCGATGGTTTTCACCGGCGACACGCAAAAATTGCGCGAGGTTCTGGAATTGGTTGGCGTGACGGATGCGCAGATTCCCACACAATTGGACGGCGCAAAAATTACCGTGCGAAAACCGTCAGCAGTGTTGCTCGAGTACAAACTCAAGAACGGCAGTTTTTCATTGATGCAATCGCCGAGTCCCGAAGTCGAACTGCCGCAAGGTGTCGAGTTGAAACAATTGGGCGAAATCGGTTTGCGCGTATTGGGATTGAGCGCGGACGAAGCGCGCGATTTTTCCAACAAGGTGGATTGGAGCAGCACGTTCCTCGTCCCGATTCCTGCGGACGCCGCCGAAGTTCGCCAAGTGAGCGTGAACGGCGCGGAGGGTTTGCTGCTCACCTCAAACGGCACGGCGCGCAACAATCACAGTCCGATGGCGCGCGGGCAAGCCGTTTTGCTCTGGGCAAAGGACGGCATGGTGTACGGCGTTGAAGGGAATACAAACGCGGTGGATTTGTTAGAGATTGCGAATTCGGTACAATGACGGAGGACGGATGACCGAGGACGGAAGATGTTCAAATTCGAGCGATTGGAGGTTTGGCAGCTCGCGTTGGGTTATATAGACCTGATGTATGATATTGGGAGCCAGCTGCCAAAAACAGAGGAATACAATCTCAAATCCCAGCTCATTCGAGCCGCTGAGTAGCTAACACTTTCGCCAAACGGGTTCAATCTGGAATGGTTTGATGGATAACGCGAATACTGGAATCTCTGC
>CALMZO010000193.1 GCA_937870825.1 uncultured Chloroflexota bacterium
TATTTGATTTCGTTGTGCGCGAGATTACAGAACACAGAAAACAGAACACAGAGAATCGAACTGCGCAAATTGTGCGGTTATTTGCCGTTGGCGTTGAAAATCGCGGGGAGTTATCTGGGCGCGACGCCGAATATCGAAATCGCGCGTTATATCGAGAAATTGCGCGCGCGGCGTCTGGAAATTTTGCGCGAACGCGGCGATGATGAATTGAATGTGGAAGCGGCTTTCGCACTCACGTATGACCAACTGCCGCCGACGACGCAATTGACATGGCGACTGCTCGCCGTCTTTCCCGCGCCGTTCTGGCACACCGCCGCGGCGTATGTGTGGGGCGTGGAGGAGGGACAAGCGCAAGATGAGTTGGGTGAGTTGGTGCGGTATAGTCTTGTTGAGTACACGGCGGGGGATGGGGGACAGGGAAAGGGGGATAGATATTCGCTCCACGATTTACTGCGTGAATTTGCGGAGCGACGAACGACGGACGACGAACGACGAACAACTTCGTTGCGCCATGCCGAGTTTTATAAAGATGTGGCGACGGAGGCAAAGGAATTATACAAGCGGGGAAATGAAAATGTTGTCGCGGGTTTAAAATTGTTTGAACAAGAAATCGCGCACATTCGCGCGGGGCAAAAATGGGCGGCGGAAAATTTGGAGAATGATGCCGATGCCGCGCGGTTGTGCAGTGAATATCCCGACGCGGCGGTGTATGTGGCGCAATTGCGTTTGAGCGCGCGTGAAAACATTCATTGGCTTCAGGACGCTCTGCGCGCAGCAAAACAGCTTGGCGACAAATCAATGGAAGGAAATCATCTCGGCAATCTCGGCTTGGCGTATGCGGCTTTGGGCGAGGTGCGGCGGGCGATTGAGTTTTACGAACAAAGAATTGCAATTGCGCGCGAGATAGGCGATAGACGCGGGGAAGGGAATGCGCTCGGCAATCTCGGCTTGGCGTATGCGGCTTTGGGCGAGGTGCGGCGGGCGATTGAGTATCACGAGCAAGCGTTGTTGATTGACCGCGAGATAGGCGATAGACGCGGAGAAGGGGCTGACCTCGGCAATCTCGGCAGTGCGTATTATAGTTTGGGCGAGGTGCGGCGGGCGATTGAGTATCACGAGCAAGCGTTGGCAGTGATGCGCGACATCGGTGACAAACGCGCAGAGGGTTCGATTCTCGGCAATCTCGGCTTGGCGTATGCGGCTTTGGGCGAGGTGCGGCGGGCGATTGAGTTTTACGAACAAGCGTTGGTGATTGCGCGCGAGATAGGCGATAGACGCGGGGAAGGGAATGCGCAAGCGAACATGGGAAACGCATACAAAAAATTGGGCGACATGAACAAGGCAAGAGAATTGTGGCGCGCGGCGTTGGCGATTTTTGAAGCGATTGAAGACCCGAACGCGGAGAGGGTGAGAGGGTGGCTAAGCGAAGGATGAGGGATGAGGGATGAAGGATGAACGACGAAGGACGAACGACGAATAACAAATCCAATTTTGAAAAAAGTATGATATAGTTTTCTTAACGGCGTTGTTTAGTGAAAGTGAGCAAGCGTATGAATGGTTTAGACCGAATCACCTTTGACCCTCACATCATGGGCGGGCGCGCGTGCATTCGCGGAATGCGGATTACGGTGGCATTGGTGTTGAATCTTGTTGCGGGTGGCTTGACCAATCAAGAAATCATTCGACAATATCCCTATCTTGAAATCGAGGACATTCGTCAGTCATTATTGTATGCCGCGCGCTTGGCGCAGGAAAGCGTCATCCCAATCGAAATGGTTACGGCATGAAATTCATTGCGAACATGGGCATTTCGCCGCTCACTGTGGTTTTTTTGCGCGAACGCGGACACGAAGCCATCCATCTCCACGAACAATCATTGGACCGTCTGCCCGACGAAAAAATTATTGACAAGGCGCGTGATGAAGGTTCCATTATCTTGACGAGTGATTTGGATTTTGGCGATTTGCTTGCGGCGAGCCGCGCGGAATTGCCAAGTGTGATTATTTTTCGCCTTGAACCGCCAATGACGGCTGAAAAAGTGAATGGAAAACTTGAAATCGTTTTGGCGGATTATGCGAACGAGTTGACACAAGGAGCAATCCTGAGCGTCAGCGAAAAAAACATCCGCGTCCGCCGCCTGCCAATTTGAATGACGTCTCTCGTCTCTCGTTTCTCGTCTCTCGTCTCTTGCTTCTCGCTTCACTGACTTTTCACTGATTACTGAACACTGCTCACTGATTACTGCTCACTCACTCCATCCCCCCATCTCTCTTTCCCAAATGACTCCCTCCACCTTTTCCCTCGTCGCGTATGACCCGAGCAATGGCGACCTTGGCATTGCCGTCGCGTCGAAATTTCTTGCCGTTGGTTCCGTGGTGCCGTGGGCGCAGCATGGTGTGGGCGCGATTGCGACGCAGAGTTGGGCGAACACGAGTTACGGTCCGTACGGACTCGAAATGTTGAAACAAGGCATGTCGCCCGAAGAGGTGGGCAATGCGTTGACCGTCATGGACGCGCAAGCCGCGCAGCGACAATTCGGCATCGTGGACGCGCAGGGACGCGCGTTCACGTTCACCGGCAGCGAATGTTCGGATTGGGCGGGCGGACGCATCGGAAAAAATTATGCCGCGCAAGGCAACATTCTCGTCGGCGCGGCGGTGGTGGACGCGCTCGCGGAAACGTTCGAACGCGCGCGCGGCACGTTGGCGGAACGTTTATTGAACGCGCTTGCGGCGGGACAAGCGGCGGGCGGCGATGCGCGCGGACAAGAATCCGCCGCGCTGCTGGTGGTGCGCGCGAACGGCGGGTACGGCGGATTCAACGACCGCTATCTCGATTTGCGCGTGGACGACCACACCGCGCCGATTGAGGAATTGAAACGATTGCTCGATTTGCATTTTCTTTATCTCGACAAATCGAACGCGAACGATTTAATCGCGATTGACGAAAACATTGCGCGCGAACTCCAAAGCATCATGGCAAAACGCGGCTATGCTGTTCAAGTGAACGGCGTGTGGGATGACGCGTCACAAAAAGCATTTCGCAAATTCGGCGGCGTCGAAAATCTCGAAGAACGCTTGCAAGAGGGACCGTGGGTGGATAAAGTGGTGTTGAGGTTTTTGAGGGAGAGGTTTGGATGAAAAAGGAAATGCGGGAAATAAGGGAACTCTTTTATTTCCCGCATTTCCTTTTATTTTCCTCTTTTCCGTTCTTTAGCAGAACGTCACACTCGTCGCGTATGCCGAACCATTCGTCGCATTCAAATACACACGCGAATTGTCATCGCGGCGGCGCGCGGCGAGGGCTTGCAGCGTCACGCACGGACCTCCGCTGTTGACCGGCGTGTAGGAAATCGAAAATTCGGTGCGCCCCGGCGGTACGGTAATTCCTGCGAACGGCGATTCCCCGTAATCTTTGTTGCGCGCTTTGTTCGGGTCCAAAAGAATAATGCGCCAGTACATTCCCACACTTTCGCGGTTCGTATTCCAAAACGACGCGGTGAACGTCACTTGCGCTTGACGGGGCGGCGGATTCGGCGACACGCGAATGTTGGTGATGTACACGGCGGGCGGCAAGGAACTGTTCGATTCGGGCGCTTTGCCGGGATTGCGATTCGGCGTAATCGTCGGAATCACCGTAAGCGCGGGTTCTGTCGTCGTCGGTTCAATGACGAGCGCGGGCGTTGGCGAAACGGGAATCGGCGTCACAAACGGTTCGATGTGACGCGTCGGCGTGGGCGAAATCGAGTTCGCGATGGAATTGCTGGCAGCAACGCGCGGCACAATGCGCGTGGGCGTCGGGTTCGCGTCCGCGCTCGCAAACAATGGACTGTCGAAATTCAGAACGCCGAAAAAAATTCCCGCGAGGACGAACAGCGCAAGCGCGATTCCCAAAAACGCAAGCGCGGATTTTTTTCCCTCAAACGAATGCCTTTCGTTTTCCCCCGCGCGTGGTTCAATCAACGGCGCGATATTTTCACGAGACGTATGCGCGTCATTTGAAACAACAACGTCTTGTGTTGCGTCGTTTGTAATTTCTTCCGTATTGCTCGGCGGTTCGGCTTCCACCCACTGCGGCGACGTTGTGTAATACCAGCGCCCCGTGTTCGCGCCGAGCATCCACACGCGCCCCTCGTCATCTTGTACGACCAATTCTTGGAGCGCGGCGTCAAATTCCTCCGCGCTGATGCGTCCCGCCGCGAACTTGCCGCGCAGTTTGAAAAATTTTTCTTCGGCTTGTTGAAACGCGTCTTGCATGAACAATTCCAAAGAATTTCCTTCAGTTCCCTCAGTTCCTTCGTCAAGGAAAATAAGGAAATCAGGGAAATAATTTTGCCGCATTCCCGCACGTACTTGCCTTGGTCGGCAGCTGCGCGCGTCCGTGTTTTTTAATCCATTCCGGCACGTTGCCCGATGCCATGCGAATATCGGCTTCGGGTCTTTCACTAAAGTATCGCATCTCCACCAATGCTTCCGGACACGCGGGTCCTGCAAGCAGCCCATTCGTTTTATCAATCGGCACGCCAATCAACGAATCGTCAAAAATGTTCGGCGTTTCTTCCGCAAGGAAAATTTCGTCATGTTTGTTCGCGCAGTTCGATGTCGCAAGCAGACCTGTGGCTGAACACACACTCGCTTTTACGAGACCGACTGGAATGCGAAACGTGTGCGGCTTGACAAGAGTGAACGGTTCGCGTTCCTTGTAAATGCGCGTCATCACGTTATGCCAAATCGGCGCCGCGCCCGAAATGCCGGTGACGCCGCGCATCTCTTCATTGCGCGGATTACCAACCCAAACACCGACGACGAGTTCGGGCGTGTAGCCGAGCGTCCAGTTGTCGCGAAAATCATTTGTCGTACCCGTTTTTACGGCGGCGGGACGCGTTTTGTTTTCCGCGCAGGTGGACGTGCCGTCGAGACAAAGTTTGAGCGGACTGTTTTGTCCGAACGCAGGCGTGCGCGATCTATTGTCCGATAACGCGCTCGTTATCAAGTACGCATACCGCGCATCGAGAACGCGCGGCGCATTGGCTTTATGTTCTTGCGCGTCGAATAACACATTGCCTTGCGCGTCCAAAATTTTGGTAAAGGGCGTCGGCGCGGCGCGTTTTCCTTCATTTGCCAACACCGCATACGCGCCGGTGAGTTCGACGAGTTTGACTTCACCCCCGCCCAACGTCAATGCGAGTCCGTACCGATTCGGGTCACCAAATGTCGTGATGCCAAAACGCTGCGCGCTGGCAATCATGCGCGGCACGCTGACAAAGTACAATGTTTTGATGGCGGGAATGTTGTACGAATTTGCCAGCGCGGCGCGAACGGTGACGAGTCCATGTTCTTTGCCGTCATAATTGACGGGAATGTACGGCTCGTTGTATCCGGGAAAAACAATGCGCGTGTCGAGAATCGGCGTCGCGAGCGTCCATCCTTTTTCCAGCGCGGTCACATAGTTGATGGGCTTGATGGACGAACCCGGTTGGCGCAAACGATTCGCCACGTTCACTTGCCCGTCAATCTTGGTGTCATAAAAATCCACACTGCCCACCATCGCGTAAATTTCGCCGGTTTGCGGATTCATCACGACGACTGCTGCGCTGCGAACATTTTTGTTGCGAATCAATTCGATTTGTTTGCGCGCTTCTTGTTCCGCAATGTTTTGAATTTGCGGGTCGAGACTGGTGTACACTTGCAAGCCGCCGCGATAAACAAGTTCCGGTCCGTACTGCAATTCCAATTGTTCGCGCGCATATTCCACAAAGTGCGGATACACTTGGGCGATGCCCGCGCCGCAATTTTTTTGAAACGCGTCGGATGCCAACAGCGCGGCAGTTTCTTCGACGGCGGTGCGCGCTTCGAATCGCGTAATATATTTTTCGCGCACCATCGAATTCAAAACAATGCGTTGTCGTCCGCGCGCGGCTTCGGGATTGCGGCACGGGTCGTACACGGCGGGCGATTGCGGCAGCCCTGCAAGCAAACTCGCTTGGTTCAAATCCAAGTCACGCGCGTGTTTTGAAAAGTACGATTGCGCGGCGGCTTGGATGCCGTATGACAAATTTCCAAAATTGATTTCATTCAAATAGATCGCGAGGATTTCTTCTTTGGAATACCGCCGCGTGAGTTCGAGCGCATACACCGCTTCGCGCAATTTGCGCGTGAGCGTCACTTCAGGCGTCAGCATCGTCGTCTTGACGAGCTGCTGTGTAATGGTCGAGCCGCCGACGGTGGGCGCTTGTTCGAGCCACAAATAGTACAGCGCGCGCGCGACGCCTTCCGCGTCCACGCCGGAATTTTCATAGAACGACGGGTCTTCGGTGGCGATGACCGCTTGTTTCAAAACGGTTGGAATGTCTTGGGGCGCGAGGTTTGTGCGTCGTCCCCCGCGCGCGTCAAACACTTCGAACAGCAAGTTGCCGTGACGGTCATAAATTTTGGTGGACTGCTGCTGTTCGATGGCGCGGAGTTCGATTTCGGCGGGCAAGAGACTGACAATGTACGCGTATCCGACGGCGAGAAGAACCGTGCTGATGCCGATGACAAACGCAAAAAAAAGCGCAATACTCGCCAGCAATCCCAACGCGATGTCGCGCAACCCGCGCCGATGGTGCCGTTCGCTGTAGCGACGGCGGCGCAGCCGCACAATGTACGGGATGTGCTGCGCTGCGGTCAACGCGCGAGGCGAAATTTTCTTGTCACGGAAAGAGGAGCGCATCGTTCATCTGTAGCAAAACGCGAATCTACCCATCAGACGACAGCCACTATTATAAAGTTCACGCGCGCGGACATCAAGTGGTGTTATACTTGATATACCTTTTTCACAGGAGCAACTCATTCATGCTGCAAGCCGAAAAACTCGCCCAGGCGAACCAGATTTTGCAAGAACTCGACATTGACGCGTGGCTCATTTTTGCGCGCGAGACGGAAGAGACGCCCGAACGCGCGTGGGAATTGCTCGCGCCGGGGATGGTGGTCTGGCAGTCGGCGATGATTTTAACGAAAAACGGTGACCGCATCGCGATTGTCGGCAAAGGCGACGACGATGAATATCGCAAGCGCGGCTGGTACACGGAGGTTCATGCGTACGTGCAGGGCATCAGCGAAATTTTGCGCGCAACCTTGACGCGGCTCGACCCGAAACACATCGCGCTCAATTATTCCGTCAGCAATCCGAACGCGGACGGCTTGACCCACGGCATGTTTCTCACGCTGCAAAACATTCTCCAAGACACGCCGTACGCGGAACGATTCCTTTCCGCAGACCCGATTCTCTCGCGGCTCCGGGGACGAAAAACCGTCGAGGAGTTGAAACGCATCCGCGCGGCGATTGACCGCACGCTGATTTTGTTTGACGAAACAACCGCGCGTTTGAAAACGGGTTTGACGGAACAAGAAATCGCGCAGCATTTCCACGCTCGCTGTGATGAATGGAATGTCGGAACGGCGTGGGCGTGGAATCAATGCCCCGCCGTCAACAACGGACCCGCGTCGTCGGCAGGACACGGCGGTCCGAGCGACATTCGTTTGGAACCCGGGCATCTCGTGCATATTGATTTTGGCATCAAGCAGAATGATTACTGTTCCGATTTGCAGCGCATGTGGTATGTGTTGAAACCCGGCGAAACGGAACCGCCCGCGCATCTCGTTCACGCGTTCAATGCGGTGGCGAAAACGATTCAAGAGGCATCAAAAATTTTGCGTCCCGGCATCATGGGTTGGGAAGTGGACGCGCTCGCGCGCGAAGTGATTACGAGCGAGGGCTATCCCGAATATCAACACGGGTTGGGGCATCAAGTCGGGCGCGCGGTGCATGACGGCGGCACGGGACTGTTGCCGCGTTGGGAACGGTACGGCGAAACGCCCTACGGCGTCGTCGAGGAAAATCAGGTGTACACGATTGAACTCGGCGTGCAAACCGACGCGGGCTATATTGGACTCGAAGAAGATGTGCTGGTGACAAAGGACGGCGTCGAATGGTTGGCGCCGCCTCAGCGCGAACTGATTCTCATTCGCAGTTGAGAAAATCCTCCGCAAGGAGGATTTTTTCCTTATTGGCGTGTCCTTGCGAGGAACGTTTCTGAGCGGAGCAAAGCAGAGTCGAAGGGGCGCGCCGAAGCAATCTCGACGCGCATTCCAAGTGAGCGCGTTGTCATACCGTCACAAGCGTCGTGGAAAAAATTTTCGCAAACCTATTGACACCGCGTATTCCATTTGTTATACTTGCGCCACGCAAACAAACGAAAGCGAACGCAAGTAACTGAAAGTGGCGCAACAACTGCGGTTGCGCGTGCCGATGATGGCTGTTACTGCTCCCCTCTCTCAACCCGAACGGTTTTCCCGCATCGAGGATTCTCTCCAAACGCAAACGCGCGTGACGGTGGAACAATTGTCGCGTGCCTTAAAAGTGTCTCCCGTCACCGTGCGCGCCGATTTGTCTGAACTGGAACGCCGCGGGCGGCTCGTCCGCATTCACGGCGGCGCAATGGCAGCGAACAAAGCCGCGCACGAACTCAATTTCGAATACCGCGCGCAAATTCAACACGCCGCGAAAGGCGCCATCGGCAAATATGCCGCATCCCTCGTGCGCGACGGCGACAGCATTTTTCTCGACGCCAGCACCACCGCGCTCGAACTCGCGCGTCAAGTGGTTGACCGTCGCGAACTGACCGTCATCACCAATTCCATCCGCTCCGCGGAAGAACTGGTCACGCATCCGAACCTCACCGTCATCATGCCCGGCGGCATTGTCCGGCGCGAAGCCTTTTCCCTCGTCGGCATGTGGAGCGCCGACCTCATTCAACAATTCAACATCAGCCGCGCATTCATGGGCGCGCGCGGGTTCACCTTGCAAGAAGGTTTAACGGATGTGAATCCCGACGAAGTCGCGCTCAAACGCGCGATTGTGCAGGTTGCCAAACAGGTGATCGCATTGATTGACCACACCAAATGGAATCAAGTTGCGCTCGCGTCTTTTTGCAATATCGAGCAACTGACCGCCGTCATTACCGACAAGCGCGCGCCGCGCAAAATGGTGCAACAAGCCGAAGCGCGCGGGATTCAAATAGTACTGGTTTAATTTTCAAAAATTTTCCCCTGAAAAACTTTTGAAAATTGAACGTTGCCCTCTATGTCCTTTTCTGCTGCGTACAACGTTTTGGCAGAGCAACTAACACGCGATGGCGTTGATATTGACGCGGTAAAAGCGCAGCTCAAGCAGCAGCACATCGAAACGCCGTCGTGGGGTTATGCCAACAGCGGGACGCGCTTTAAAACATTTCCACATCCGGGCGCGGCGCGCAGCACGCGCGAAAAGTTGGACGACGCCGCGATGGTGCATCACTTGACCGGCATCGCGCCGTCGGTGGCGCTGCACATTCCCTGGGACAAACCCGAAGACGACGATTATGACGCGCTGCGTCAATACGCGGAATCGAAACACATTGCGCTCGGCGCAATCAATCCGAATGTGTTTCAGGACGAAATCTACAAACACGGCTCGTTCGGCAACCCACACGCCGCCACGCGCGAAATGGCGCTCGACCACATTCTCGAATGCTGCGAAATCATGACAAAAACGCGCAGCGATAGTTTGTCGTTGTGGTTCGCCGATGGGACAAATTACGCGGGGCAAGATTCATTGCGCGCGCGGAAAAAACGCTTTGAAGAAAATTTGAAAATAGTTTATCAACACCTGCCCGCGAATGGGCGCATGTTAATCGAATACAAATTTTTTGAACCCGCGTTCTATTCCACCGACATTCCCGATTGGGGCGTCGCGTACGCGTTGGCGATGAAACTTGGCGAGCGCGCCCAAGTGTTGGTGGATTTGGGACATCACGCGCAAGGTGTCAACATTGAACAAATCGTCGCGTTCTTGCTCGACGAAGGAAAACTCGGCGGCTTTCATTTCAACAATCGCAAATACGCCGACGACGATTTGATTGTCGGCAGCGTGAATCCGTACGAACTCTTTTTGATTTACAACGAACTCACCGACGCGGCGCAGTCGCACGACGAACTCGCGCGCGCGACCTCACAGCGCGTGGCGTACATGATTGACCAGTCGCACAACATCGAAGGCAAAATGCTGCCAATGATTTTGTCGGTGCTGAATTGTCAAGAAGGATACGCGAAATCATTAATCGTTCCGCGCAAAACATGGCAAGACGCGCAGGCGAACGGCGATGTCATGGGCGCGCATGAAATTCTAAACAATGCGTACAAAACCGACGTACGTCCCTTGTTGATGCAAGTGCGCGCAGAATTGAATGTGCCAATTGACCCCATCGCCGCGTATCGCGCAAGCGGGTACGAAGAAAAAATCGCGCGCGAGCGCGGGACCGCGAAACAAACAGGTGGGTATCAATCTTGACGGGTGACGAACGACGAACGACGAATAACCAACAACAAACAACGAACGACGAATAACCAACAACCAATAACGCCTATGCCAAAAAATTTGTGGAACGATTCGGAAGCGGCTGGTCTCGACGCATTCGATTTGCTCGTCTATCGCTCGCATTTGCTCGGCGCGGACCGCGCGGTGTGCAACATTTACGGGGGAAACACGGGCAGCAAAACGATGGAGCAAGATTTTCGAGGCAATCCTGTGCGAACGCTGTGGGTGAAAGGTTCGGGTTCCGATTTGGCGACAATGCAGCGCAAGGATTTCGCGGGCTTGCGAATGGACGACATCGAACCATTGCTCGAACGCGACGCGATGAGCGACCAAGAAATGACCGCGTATTTGACGCAGTGTCTCATCGCGCCCACCATGCCGCGCCAATCCATCGAAACGCTGCTGCACGGTTTCATTCCCGCCGCGCACACCGACCACACGCATCCCGACGCGGTGATTTCGCTCGCGTGTTCGCCGAACGGAAAAAAATGGATGCGCGAAATGTACGGCGAACGCGCGGCGTGGGTGGATTACATTCGTCCGGGGTTCACTTTATCAAAACAAATCGGACTCGCGGTGAGAAACAATCCACACATCGAATGTGTGGTGATGGGCAAACACGGACTCGTCACGTGGGGCGACGAACCGAAAGCCACCTACGCGCACACAATTTCCATTATTCAAGAAGCAGAAGATTTCATCACACACCGTGCGAGCGGACGCCGCGTCTTTGGCGCGAGTGCGACAACCGATTTGAATGCACAAGGACGCCGCGAAATTGCCGAAAGCATCATGCCCGTTCTGCGCGGCGCGGCAGGGCTTCCGCGTTCCATTTTGCGATTCGACGATTCGCCCGATGTTTTGAGTTTTGTAAATTCTGAACGTGCAAAAGAATTGTCTTGCATCGGCGCGGCGTGTCCCGACCATCTCGTACACACAAAACGTACGCCAATGTTTGTCGCGTGGGACGCTTCGACTTTGCTCAGCGCAAATTTCCAATCGCTCATTTCGAATCTCCGCAAAGAAATGTCCGAGTACATCGAGGATTACAAAAAGTATTTTGACGCGAACAAAACCGACGGCGACAAAATGTTTCATCCCGCGCCGCGCGTGGTGTTGATTCCAAACGTCGGGATGATTACGACCGGCAAAGACGCGCAGCTCGCGCAAGTGAGCGCGGACCTGTATCATCGCGCGATCCGTGTGATGGGCGGCTCGAACGCGTTGGATGAATTTAATTCCTTGAGCGCGGCGGAATCGTACGCGATTGAATATTGGCCCCTTGAACTCTACAAACTTTCACAGCGCCCGCCGGACCGCGAACTCACGGGACGCGTTGCATTCATCACGGGCGCGGCGTCGGGCATCGGACGTTCCACCGCGTACCGTCTCGCGCAAGAGGGCGCGCACGTCGTCATTGCCGATTTGAATTTGGAAGGCGCGCAGAATGTCGCGTCCGATATTACGAAACGTTTTGGTTTCAAACGCGGACTCGCCGTGCAGTGCGACGTCACCGACGAAGAACAAGTGGCGAACGCGTTCCGCGAAACGGTGCGCGCGTACGGCGGCGTGGATATTGTCGTGAACAATGCGGGACTCGCTTCGTCGTTCCCTGTGACGGAAACAACACTGGCGGAATGGAACAAATTGTTTGATGTGTTGGCGAAAGGATATTTTCTCGTCGCGCGCGAAGCGTTCAAAATTTTTCAGCAGCAGCAATTGGGCGGCAGTGTAATTTTTGTGGCGAGTAAAAATGGTTTGATTGCGAGCAAGAACGCAAGCGCGTACAACGCGGCAAAAGCAGCGGAAATTCATCTCGCGCGCTCGCTCGCTGAAGAAGGCGGCGCGATGGGCGTGCGCGTGAATGTGGTGAATCCCGACGCGGTGCTGCAAGGTTCGAGCATTTGGGATGCGGGCTGGCGTGAAGCGCGCGCGAAGGGCATGGGCATTGCGCCCGAACAACTCGAAGAAGCATATCGCCAGCGCACGACGCTCAAGGTGAACGTGTATCCCGAAGACATTGCCGAAGCGATTTTGTTTTTCGCGTCGGACCGTTCTGCGAAAACGACGGGCGGAATTTTGAATGTGGATGGCGGACTTGTTGCCGCGTACGTACGCTAAGTACCAAGCTAAAAGTTAAAAGCTAAAAGTAACAAACCGAAGGCGAAACTTTTAGCTTTTAACTTTTGACTTTTGACGTGGATAAAACTCCCATTCTCGAAATGCGCGGCATCTCCAAGCGCTTTGACACGACGCAAGCGTTGGACGATGTTTCGTTGACGCTGCACGCGGGCGAAATTCACGCGCTGCTCGGCGAGAACGGCGCGGGGAAAAGTACGCTCATCAAAATTATGACGGGCGTGCATCCGCCGGACCGCGGCGAAATTTTGTTCGATGGAAAACCGATTGCGCTCCACAGTCCCATTCAAGCCCAGACGCACGGCATCGCGGCGATTTATCAAGAGCCGATGGTCTTTCCCGATCTGAATGTCGCGGAAAATATCTTTATCACGCATCGCACGCGCTCGCCGTTTGTGAATTGGGGCAAATTGTATCGCGACGCGGAAAACATTTTGAAAAAACTCGACGTGAAATTGGATGTGCGGCAGCCCGCGCGCGGACTCACGCTCGCGGCACAGCAGACTGTCGAGATTGCCAAAGCGATTTCGCTCCAAGTGCGCGTGTTGATTATGGATGAACCGACTGCATCGCTTTCCGCGCACGAAGTCAATCAATTGTTCAAACTTGCAAAAACGTTAAAGCAGCAAGGCGTCGCAATTTTGTTTATCAGTCATCGCCTGGACGAAGTATTTGAAATCGCGGACCGCGTTTCCGTTTTTCGCGACGGCAAATGGATTTCGACGAAACCGCGCGCCGAGGTGACGCCCGATGGCGCCATCCGCGACATGGTGGGACGCGAACTCAATACTTTGTTTGCGAAAACGGAAACGAAAAAAGGCGAGGTGTTGTTGTCGGTAAAAAATCTTGGCAAAGAAAACGCGTTCGAGGGAATTTCGTTCGAGGTACGACGCGGCGAGGTGTTGGGCTTGGCGGGACTCGTGGGCGCGCGGCGCACCGATGTGGGGCTTGCGTTGTTCGGCGTCGAACCTGCCGACACAGGCGAAATTGTTTTCAAAGGTAAAGCAGTCCGCATCACCGCGCCACAGCAAGCCACGCATCTCGGCATCGCCTACGTGAGCGAAGACCGCCGTGCGCTCGGACTCGTGATGCCCATGTCTATCACGTCGAACATTTCTTTGCCGATGCTGCGCGATTATCTTTCGCCGTTCGGTCTCGTCAATTTTGGCGCGGAAAAGAAAACGGCGCTGCAATTCCGCGAACGTCTTTCGATTCGCACTCAAACGGTTGATGTTCCCGTCGCAAAACTTTCGGGCGGCAATCAACAAAAAGTGATGTTGAGCAAATGGCTCAACGCGAAACCGCAGTTGTTGATTCTCGACGAACCGACGCGCGGGATTGATGTTGGCGCGAAAGCCGAAGTCCATCACATGATTAATGACCTCGCCGCGCAAGGATTGGGAATTATTTTAGTTTCCTCCGACATGCCCGAAGTGTTGGGCATGAGCGACAGAATTTTGGTGATGCGCGAAGGACGCCAAATGGGAATTTTTTCGCGGCAAGAAGCGACACAAGAAAAAATTCTGACCGCCGCGATGGGGCAGGGATAGACGAACGACGAATGACGAATGACGAACGACGAATGACGAACGACGAACGACCGATGTCTAACACTCTCCGACGCTACCTCCACCCCGAACAAATTCGTGAAATGAGTCTCGTCCTGCTCATTGTTTTCGTGCTGCTTTTCTTTTCCACCCAAATCGCGAATTTTCTTTCGCCGCGCTTTTTCAATCGCATCGCGGCGGATGTGGCGATTGTTGCGGTGGTAGCCATCGGGCAAACGCTCGTGGTGTTGACGCGCAACGTGGATTTGTCCGTCGGTTCGATTGTGGGCGTCACCGCATATGTTGTGGGAACGTATTTGGCGAACAACAGAGAATTAAATCCATTGGCTGCTGTACTGATGGCGATTGCGCTCGGCGGAGTTTTGGGAATCATCAACGGCGCGATTGTGGCGTACGGGCGCGTGCCTGCGATTATTACGACGTTGGGAACACTCGCGATGTACCGCGCGGCATTGGTGGAACTATCGGGCGCGAAAACGGTGGTTGTGGATGCGATGCCAAAATGGCTGCAAGACTTGCCGAGCATGACGCTCGCATCGTTCAATGGGTTCGATATACGCCCGTTGGTTTTGATTGCGATTGTCGTGGTGATTCTATTTCAGGCGGTGTTGTCGTTCACGAATTTTGGCAGACGCTTGTATGCGATTGGTTCGAATCCCGACGGCGCAAAATTCGCGGGCTTGCCCTCACAGCGCGTTGTGTTTTTCGCGTTCGTCTTGTGCGGCGCGTTGGCGGGACTGGGCGGGTTCATGTTTCTCGCGCGTTTCGGCAATATCACCGTCGTCGCCGCACAGGGCATGGAACTTCAAGTCATCGCGGCGGCGGTTGTCGGCGGCGTTGCCATTTCGGGCGGACAGGGCACGATGTTTGGCGCGCTGCTCGGCGCGCTGCTCATCAACATTTTACAGCAGAGTTTGATTCGTTGGGTTTCGATTAGCGCGTTTTGGATTGATGCGCTGCTCGGCGCGCTGATTCTCTTGGCAGTGGCGACGGACGCGTTAATTCTTGGGCGTTTGCGAAATTTGTGGGCGCGCAGTCCCGTGCAAATGACGGAACAAGATGTGAAACGCGTAGTGATGGAAAAATAATGTTTGCGAGTTGTGAGTGCTGATTTGAGTCAAAGGATGGGAAACGCGAATTTTCGCGAATCCCAACCAATCTACGCGAAAATTTCATGTTCTCTGATTTGTGGAAATTCGCTACGATTCGCGTAGATTCGCGTTTAGGTACAGAACTCTGCCAAAAGCATGTCAAGGATTATGGAACGTCTCAAAAGTTGGGAAGGATTGTTGCTCGCGCTGCTGCTCGCGACGATTGCATTCAACGCGTGGCAATCGCCCGTGTACTTGTCCGCGCAAAATTTTGTCAACCTGTTCCAACTTTCGATTGAAAAAATTATCGTCGCGCTCGTGATGACATTCATCATCATCAACGGCGAAATTGATTTGTCCGTCGCTTCGATGATGGGCTTGTCCGCGTGCGTGTTGGCGTGGCTGTTCAAACAAGGGCAGCCGATTCATATTGCAATTCTCGTCGCCCTGCTTGTCGGATTGCTGGGCGGCGCGTTCAATGGTTTTTGGATTGCGCGCGCGGGGTTGCCTTCGCTCGCGGTCACATTGTCAACGTTGATTATGTTTCGCGGCCTTGCGCGCGTGTTGTTGGAAGACAAGTCCATCGGCGAATTTCCGCAGTGGTTCGACGATTTGGGACAACAAGCGTTGCTCGGTCCGCTCACGTTTTCGATTTTGATTTTTATTGTCGGCTTGATTTTTGCCATTGTCGTGTTGCAGTATTCGGGATTTGGACGCTACGTGTTTGTGATTGGCAACAGCAAAGATGTGGCGCGCTATTCGGGCGTACAAGTGCAGCGCGTGAAAATGGTCTTGTTCATGGCGTCGGGATTCGTCGCCGCGCTCGCGGGAATTTTGCTCGCCGCGCGTCTGGGCGCGGTGCGCGGCAGTACGGCGGAAGGGTTCGAACTCGACATTATTACGATGGTGCTGCTCGGCGGCGTGAGCATTTTCGGCGGTGTCGGTTCGTTGTGGGGCGTGCTGCTTTCGATTTTATTGATTTTGAATTTACGCAACGGCATGGGCTTGTTGAATATCAGCGGCAACGCACAGACAGGCGTGATTGGCGCGCTGTTGATTTTGTCCGTACTCGTGCCAAACATTGCCGCGCGCGTGCAAGAGGAGTTTCGGCGACGCCGCGTTTCGAGTACGCCGAACGCGACGGGCAGCCAAGTCGCAGCGACAGAATAAAAAACGCATCCTCACATCAAGCACTGGACCTGCCACTGTGAGGATGCGTTAGAACCCTCGACGAAAAACGAGCGACCGGATTTCCTTCGTCGTTTGCGCTTTGTCATCGGAGGTGAACTGTTCATCATTCTAAAACAAAAAATTTTCAATCGCAACCAAACCTATTGTGAATGTACGTGATGGAGGAGGAGAATGCAATGAAAAGCATTGCCATGAAACGACTGATTCCCATTTTGGGATTACTTGTAATCGCGCTGTTCGTGTTGGCGTGCGCACCTGCACCCGCGCCAACTGCCGCGCCGTCAACACAAGCGCCGCCACCAACACAAGCACCCGCGCCAACCAACGCGCCCGCGCCGACGAGCGCGCCCGCGCCGACGAGCGCGCCCGCGCCAACCCAAGCATCGCAGCCAAGCGGCGCGGCAGTCGCGCCCGAAAAAGGCAAAGCGGTCAAAATGGTGCTGCTCCCGAAATTTTTAGGCATCGCAGTTTTTGACCAGGCGAACGAAGGCGCACAAGAAGCCGCAAAAGAATTGGGCAATCCCGAAGCATTGGTCTTTACGGGACCCACGCCCGAAAACAGCGCGGCAGGACAAATCGAAATCGTCACCAACCAGACGACGCAAGGTGTCAACGCGATCATGCTTTCGAACAACGCAGGCGACCAAATCGCGCCCGCGGCGAAAGCGGCGATGGACAAAAACATCAAAGTTGTGACGTGGGATTCACCGATTCCGAGCGCGGAAGGCGAAGCGTTCTTTATCGCCCAGGTGGATTTTGCCGAAACGGGCAAAGTGATGGCGGACATGGCGCTCAACATCATGGGCGCGGACGGCGGAGAGTTTGCCATCCTCTCAGCATCGCCCGACGCGGCAAACCAAAACGCGTGGATTGCGGCGATGAACGAAGCGTTGAAAGATGCCAAGTACGCGAAACTGAAATTGGTGGATACCGTGTACGGCAACGACCAATCCGAAGAGTCGTACAAGCAAGCGCTCGCGTTGGTGGACAAACATCCGAACTTGAAACTCATCATGGCTCCGACAACTGTCGGGATCGCGGCAGCCGCGAAAGCGATGACGGATGAAAAGTTGTGCGACAAAGTCAAAGTGAGCGGTCTCGGTCTTCCGAGTGAAATGGCAGCGTACACGCGCAGCGGCTGCGCGCCGCAGTTCGCGCTGTGGTCCTTCAAAGACCTCGGCTATCTCACGTACTACGCGACCTACGCGTTGGCGACCGGCGCGATTAAAGGCGTCGAAGGCGAAAAATTTGTCGCGGGGCGCATGGGCGAGTACGAAATTACCAAAGACCCGACGCGCGCAAAAGGTTTGCGCGTCAAGATGGGACCGTTCAGCGTCTATAACAAAGACAACATTGACAAAGAAGTCGGACCCGCGCCGACAACCTCCACAGGCGGCATTGTCAAAGCAGAAAAAGGCAAATCGTCCAAGATGGTGTTGCTGCCAAAATTTTTAGGCATCGCGGTGTTTGACCAGGCGAATGAAGGCGCGCAAGAAGCCGCAAAAGAACTGGGCAATCCCGACGCGCTCACCTTTACCGGTCCGACTCCTGAAAATTCTGCCGCCGGGCAAATCGAAATCGTCACCAACCAGACAACGCAAGGCGTCAACGCGATCATGCTTTCGAACAACGCAGGCGACCAAATCGCGCCTGCCGCCAAAGCCGCGCGCGAAAAAGGCATCACCATCGTCACGTGGGATTCACCGATTCCGAGCGCCGAAGGCGAACAAGTTTTTGTCGCGCAAGTGGATTTTGCCGAAACGGGCAAAGTGATGGCAGACATGGCGCTCAACATCATGGGCGCGGACGGCGGAGAGTTTGCCATCCTCTCGGCATCGCCCGACGCGGCAAACCAAAACGCGTGGATTGCGGCGATGAACGAAGCGTTGAAAGATGCCAAGTACGCGAAACTGAAATTGGTGGATACCGTGTACGGCAACGACCAATCCGAAGAGTCGTACAAACAAGCGCTCGCGTTGGTGGACAAACATCCGAATCTGAAATTGATTATGGCGCCGACAACTGTCGGTATTGCCGCCGCCGCGAAAGCGATGCAAGACGAAAAATTGTGCGACAAGGTTAAAGTGAGCGGCTTGGGCTTGCCGAGCGAAATGGTTTCGTACGTCAAGAACGATTGCGCGCCGCAGTTCGCGCTGTGGTCCTTCAAAGACCTCGGCTATCTCACGTACTATCTCACGTACTTGATTTCGACGGGACAGCTCGAAGCCAAAGAAGGCGCGCAGTTCAACGCGGGGCGCATGGGCGATTACACCATCACCAAAGACCCGACGCGCGCGAATGGTCTGCGCGTCAAGATGGGTCCGTTCAGCGTCTATGACAAAAACAACATTGACAAAGAAGTGAGCGCCGCACCGAGTGGCAATGTGGTTGTCGCCGAAAAAGGCAAAACATTAAAACTCGTACTCCTGCCGAAATTCTTGGGCATCGCGGTTTTTGACCAGGCAAACGCCGGTGCACACGAAGCGGAAAAAGAATTGGGCAACACGGAAACATTGGTGTTCACAGGACCCACACCCGAAAACAGCGCGGCAGGACAAATCGAAATCGTGACGAATCAAACAACGCAAGGCGTCAACGGCATCATGATTTCGAATAACGCAGGCGACCAACTCGCTCCTGCCGCCAAAGCTGCGCGTGACAAGAAAATCACCATCGTCACGTGGGACTCGCCGATTCCCTCTGCCGAAGGCGAGCAAGTGTTTGTCGCACAAGTTGACTTTTCCGAAACAGGCAAGGTCATGGCGGACATGGCGCTCAACATCATCGGACCCGACGGCGGCGAATTTGCTGTGTTGTCCGCGTCGCCCGACGCGGCAAACCAAAACGCGTGGATTGCGGCAATGAACGAAGCGCTCAAAGACCCGAAATACGCGAAATTGAAACTCGTGGATACCGTGTATGGGAATGACCAATCGGAGGAATCGTACAAACAAGCACTCGCACTCGTGGACAAACATCCGAACTTGAAACTCATCATGGCTCCGACCACCGTCGGTATCGCTGCGGCGGCGAAAGCGATGACAGATGAAAAGTTGTGCGATAAAGTCAAAGTGAGCGGGTTGGGCTTGCCGAGCGAGATGGTCTCGTACACATTGAGTGGCTGCGCGCCGCAATTCGCGCTGTGGTCATTCAAAGACCTCGGCTATCTCACGTACTATTTGACGTATCTCATTGCGGGCGGGCAGCTCAAGGGCGTCGAAGGCGAACAATTCACCGCCGGACGCATGGGCAATTACACCATCACCAAAGACCCGACGCGCGCGGCAGGTTTGCGCGTGTTGATGGGACCGTTCACGGTGTACGACAAGACGAACGTCGAAGCGGACGCGAAATAAAATCGTAGGGGCGATTCAGGCGATGCAGTTCATCGCCAATCGCCCCTACAATACACGCGCGTTCTTCTCCTCCGCACGTCATCACGCGGTGATAAAATCGTGTGGTGACGTGCTTGTAAATTTCACTGCTTTAAATCGTTTCGAACCGTGTGAGAAATCTTTTGGCGGCGAGTACGAGATTTCTCGCAACGGCGGTTCGAAATGACACACGAAAGAATCCAATGGCGGATTCCATCCTCTCCCTCTCGCGCGATTTCTTTAACGAAATCGTTTTGCCTCTCCTCGAACGCGAATTCCCGAACGAGACCGCGCAGACCGCGTTCGGCATGTTCGGTTACGGCTCCGAAGTGTTGGGCATGGACGATGAATTTTCGCGTGACCATCACTGGGGCATCCGCATCAACGCGCTGATGCCGAACACGCTGTACGAAACACGCGCGCAAGAAATCGCTTCACGCATCGGCGCGCAGATTCCACATACGTGGCGCGGACATTCACTTCAAGAAGGGTATTCGCAAACGGGCGGATTGGAAATCGCTTCGCTGGAAGGACATTTGCTGCGAACGATTGGGATGGCGCACGCGCCGCGAAATGAAATCGAATGGCTGCACATTCCCGAAGAAGACATCACACACGTCATCGCGGGCGAGGTGTGGCATGATGAGTCAAAACGCTTTACCGAAATTCGCAACACCTTGCGCGCGTATTATCCCGAACCGGTGCGTTTGCGCCGCATCGCGCATTGGTGTCGTTATTATTCGGGCATGGGCGCGTACGCGTTGAAACGCGCGATACTGCGCGGGAACGATTATTACGCCAACATCACTTTTACGCGCGCACTGCGGCTCGGCGTACAGCTCGCGTTTCTTTTGGACAGACAATATTTTCCGTACGACAAATGGACGTTTGCGTATTTTCAAAAACTGCCGCGCATGTCTGCGCGTTTGGAAAACTTTGTGACGGAAGCGGTGAAACTCGAAACATCGTGGGAACGCAAATTGGAATTGTTGAATGAAATGAGCGATGTGCTTGACGCGACGATGGTTCAAGACGGCATCCTCGCGCCACATCCAAAATTTCGCGGCTCGGAATCATCGGGCTATCGTTTGATGGAACACGCGTACGCGGAAATTCTAAAAAAACTGCCGCGCGACTTGCAGACCACCGTACCCATTTGGGACCAAATTTATTTCGAGGGCTGGCACAGTGGCTACGTGACGGGGTTGGATGTGAAAACGTGGGATGGGTTGTTGAATTTGACACCGACGAACGACGAATGACGAACGACCAATTCTGGCCACTGACTACTGGGTACTGGTTATGAACTCCAAGCAACGCGTCCTCGCAACTCTAAATCACCAACCGACCGACCGCACCCCGATTGATTGTTGGTTGTATCAAAAACAGTTCGTCCAAAATCTTGAACGCGAGTGGGGGACGCGCGAAAAATTTTGGGATGCATTTGGGATTGATATTGTGGTTGGTTATGTGCCGTATCCGAATCAACTCGGTTACAAACCTGAAATTTATGAATTGCAGAATGTCGAATTGAAAAATCCGCGCGATGATTTTTGGTTGACGTACGAAAACTGGACCGAAGATTTTGCGGGATTGAACATTCGTAAAGCATTGGAATATGGTAACTCGCGCGCGGTTCTCGCGCATACGTGGGGCATTGTCGAAGGCACGAGCACGTTTTTGGGAATTGAAAATTGTTGGATGTATCTCGGCATGGAACCCGAGTTGATGAAAAATTGGTTTGACCGCTATGCCGATTGGTTGTGCGTGTTATATGATGCGTTGATTGACGCGGGTGTAGATTTTCTCACGCTGTCGGATGATTGGGGCAGCAACAAACGCATGTTGTTTGCGCCTGCGATGTGGCGCGAGATGATTAAACCGTATGCAATGCGCGTGGTGCGGCACGCGACATCGCGCGGCGTTCCCGTGAATTTGCACAGCGACGGACACATTCTCGACATTATGGACGACGTAATCGAGATAGGGTACGCGGCGTGGCATCCCGTTCAAGAAAGCGCGGGGATGGACCCGAAATTCATCAAAGAAAAATACGGAGACAAAATTACGCTTTACGGTTCGCTTGATGTGATTGACGGTTTGCTCGCGTACGACGGCGACGCGTTGAACGATTACATTACTCGGCATTTTGAAATTTACGCGCCGGGCGGCGGCTTTATTTTCAACACAGGGCATTTCGTGCAGCCCGACATTCCGCCCGCGCGTTTGGTGAACGCATATGCGCGCGTGTTGGAATTGGCGAAACAGTACGGAACGTTGTAGGGGCGAACCAATGTCTTTGCCCCTTTCGGAGGCACAATGAAACGCGTAGGATTCCTATTAAAAGTAAAACCTGACAAAATTGAGGAATACAAAAAACATCACGAAAACGTTTGGCAAGAAATGTTGGACGCGCTGCGGCGAACGGGCTGGCACAATTATTCGCTGTTTCTGCGCGACGACGGATTGTTGTTTGGCTATTTTGAGGCAGAGGAGAGTTTTCAAAAATCGTTAGAGGGCATGTCGCGCCAAGAGGTGAACAAACGTTGGCAGGATTTCATGGCGCCATATTTTGAGAATCTGGGCGGCGCGCACGCGGACCGGAATATGCAAGAGTTGGTCGAGGTGTTCCATTTGGATTGATTGTCGTTTGTAGGGGCAATGCCTTGTGCTTGCCCTGTTTGTCGTTTGTTGGGGCAACGCCTTGTGCTTGCCCTGTTGGGGCAACGCCTTGTGCTTGCCCTGTTTGGGCGACCTGCTTGCCCTGTTTCGGCGACCACAAGGGTGCGCCCCTACCATTTCCCATGGCAACCGCAAATTTCATCGCCTTTGATTTGGGCGCCGAGAGCGGACGCGCGATGTTGGCGTCGTTCGACGGCGAACGCATCACGCTGGACGAAGCGCAGCGTTTTGCGAATGTGCCGGTGCGCGTGTTAAACAGTTTGCATTGGGACGCGCTGCGGTTGTTTGACGACATCAAAACGGGTCTGCAAAAAATCGCGCGCACACATCGCAACATTGCCGCACTTGGTGTGGATACATGGGGCGTGGATTTTGCGCTACTCGGACGCGACGATGCGTTGTTGGGCAATCCGTTTCATTACCGCGATGCGCGCACGCAAGGGATGATGGCGCGGGTGTTTGAAACCGTGCCGCGCGAATTTGTATTTGAACAAACGGGCGTGCAATTCATGGAAATCAATTCGCTCTACCAGTTGTACGCGATGAAGTTGCAAAACGCGCCCGCGTTGGAACACGCGCACACCTTTTTAATGATGCCCGATTTGTTCAATTTTTGGTTGACAGGCGTCAAAGCATGCGAGTTCACCAATGCGACGACGACGCAATGTTTTGACCCGCGCATGAAAAATTGGGCGTACCCGCTATTGCAAGCGTTGGAGATTCCAACGGAAATTTTTCCTCGAATCATTTCACCGGGAACAGTTCTGGGAAAATTGCACAAAAATCTTGCCGATGAAATCGGAATTCAAAATGTGCTGGTGATTGCGCCCGCGTGTCACGATACGGGTTCGGCTGTCGCGGGCGCGCCATTGGAAAATGAAAATGTCGCGTGGCTCAGTTCGGGGACGTGGAGTATCCTGGGCGCGAATGTTGCGAATCCCATCATCAACGCGGCGAGTTGGAAGTACAATTTTACAAACGAGGGCGGCGTCAACAACACATTTCGTCTTGGCAAAAATGTGATGGGGCTTTGGATTCTGCAAGAATGCCGCCGCGAATGGTCGCGTGCTTACGCCGCGCCTGCAACAGAGGGACGTAATCACGCGACAAAACAAAATGCAGAACTTTCGTACGCGGAGGTGGTGAGTGAAGCAGAACGCGCGCCCGCGCGGCGTTCGTTGATTGACCCCGACGCGGATTTGTTTTTGCGCCCCGGCGACATGCCTGCGCGCATCGCGGAATTTTGCGCGCGCACGCATCAAACCATTCCACAAACGCGCGGCGAAATCACGCGCTGTGTGTTGGAAAGTCTGGCGTTGAAATATCGTTTTCAATTGGAACGTTTACAAGACCTGTTGGGAAAAAAATTGGAGCAGATTCACATGTTTGGCGGCGGGATTCAAAATCAATTGTTGTGTCAATTTACCGCGAATGCGACGAATACCTTCGTCACCGCCGGACCGATTGAGGCGACGGCGTTGGGAAATGTGGTCATGCAAATGTTGGCGCTGCGATACATTGATTCCTTGAGACAAGGACGCGAAATTATCAAGCAATCGTTTGAAACGAAAACGTACGCGCCGCGCGAAACGGACGCGTGGGATGACGCGTATGGACGATTTAAAAAAATTATTGACCTCCCATAAAAAAAATCGGCGCACTCTGCCGATTTTTCATTTATTTCAATTTCCCGCCGCTCGCCACCCACAACGCTTGTCCCACCTCTTGCGCGTTCCATTCTTCTTTACAGCGTTTCGATAATTCGCGCGCTTTTTCGCGCAGCGCGTCCGCGTATTTCCAATAGTACGACGCGGTGAACGCGACTTTTCCCAAATCTTGAACTTGTTTCGCAATCCATTCGTCGAAAAACGGATACAAGTCGGGACGATACGCGGCGAGCGCGGCGGACGCGGTGGCAGGACCTACGCCGTCCAATTCGCAAAAAATTTGAATCGGTTTTTTGTACTCTTTGGATTTTGTCTCGACATCGCTTGCAAGTTCGCGCGCGGCGGCGAACGCGTCTTGCGCGATTTTTTTTATGAGCGTGGCGTCCGTGTTGGCGATGCGAACGCGATTGTATTCGCGCCAATCGCCGCGTTTCATTTTCCAACGCAAGATTTCCAAAAATTCATCCTTTGTCACATACGCGGGCTTGCGC
Organism: uncultured Chloroflexota bacterium; assembly: GCA_937870825.1. GTDB lineage: Bacteria > Chloroflexota > Anaerolineae > UBA4142 > SHND01 > SHND01. Next base: position 24,599 of record CALMZO010000193.1, read on the forward strand.
GTCGCCAACAGTCGCGGCAATTCCTTGCGATACCACGCGTCAATTTCGGGGAGTTGATTGACCTGATGCGCGAGCAGCAATGCTTCGTATTGATTCAATTTCTCGCGCCATGTTTCGCATTTTTTGGTATTCCAGAGTAGCATAAAGTTCCTCGCAGAAAATTTATTCGGTGGAGAGATGCACAGAACGTCCCACGCGGGGACGCAAGACAAAAAACAAAATCGTCACGCTCATCACGAGCAAAACAAACGCGCTCACGTACAACAACGCGTTTTCAACGAACAAGTTTTCCGCGACGAATGTGCCGCCGCGCGGAACGTTCACGCGCGGGGTCAAACATTCCGCACATTCGGGCAAGTGTGCGGCGCGCCATGTGTTGTATTGTTCGCGCAGCGACGCGACTGCATTTTTTCCGCCAATCGGTTCGGTGACGGAAAGCGCGAGGTATGGCGGATTCGGTTCTTGCGCCGCCGTGTTGCCCAACGTGTTGACTTGGAATTTTGGTTCGCCGCCGCGCGCCATCATTACGAACGCGGTGGAAGCCGTTTGCTGAACACTATTTTGGTTACACAAGGCGATGCCTTCCGCAGCCGAACCCGCTTCCAATGCGCGCAAGAATTTGTCCTCTATTGTGGGTTCGCTCTTGAACGCGTTCATTGTTGCGCGCAAAACACTTTCATTCGCCAACCCGCTGCCCATAACAATCAACGCATTTGATTCGTCGCGCCATTCGCCTGCGAACCGCGCAACATTCGCGCCCGAAAAACCCGCGCCCTGCACACTGCCATTCTGTAAGGTGATAACCCCCCATTGTCGTCGTGACACATCAGCATCTCCTGCCGGACGCGTAATGCGATGAACAATCGTCGGCGCATCCAACGGCGCTTGAATCCACGCGCTCGCGCGGTCACGCAGCAATGGACTCGCCGCGCCCAATTGCACCAGCGCGCCTTTATCGGGAACGAGCGCGGCGCGATAGTCCAACGGATATTCACTGCACGACGCGCCCGCGACGCCCACATCGCCCGTTTGTGAATCCACCGCCACAATCGCCCAACCGTTCGCAGGGGGGGGGGCGACGCTGCACGCGCTGACCACGAATAACGCGCATACCGCCAGCAACAATTTTGGAATTTCGAATTTCGAATTTCGAATTCTCTCTGTCACTCCCTCTCTCCTTCTCCATCTCTCCATCACAATCCCACCACTCTCATCTCTTTCGGATACTCCATCGTAAATTCAAATTCAAACTCTGCGCTCTCGCCGCGTTTGAGCTCGCGCCCAAACCATTCGAGTTCGCCTTGTTCGTTCGGCGAAACTTCGGGCGAGGTGTGATGGAGTTTGACGCGAATGTCGGGATGCGCGGAAACGGGAACTTGGTCGAGAACGGTGATGCGGGCGCGTTCGAGCGCGGGATTTTCGACGCGGATGCGATACGCGAGATTCGTACGCGCGGTGTTGCCGAGCAAATTTTTATCGGTGACGCGTTTCGTCTCTTTGCGTTCGACGTGGAGCCGTTCTTCTGCGCCGAGAAAAAATTCGACGTTCTGTTTTGGCACAATCGTTTCGACGTGGCGCGTGCCGACAAAATCCGCGTCGTGATACAAATTCACTTGACCCGCCAGCATCAAATAATCGGACGGATTGGTAAACTCGGCGCGCACAAATGCGTGTTCATCCACTTTCGGGGCGCAAAAATAATCAATCTGCGCGTCCACGTTCAATGTCGTAATCGTCACTTGATGCGCTTCGCCGTCCGAAGGAATATCGCGCGGCGTTGCAATTTTGTATATCACGCTCGCCGCGCGGCTTTCAACTTCAGCTTCTTCGTACACCATTTTTTGCAACGGCATTGTGTCGGCTGCCATTGCCATTTCCGCCATCGGCGCGGGCGCCGCTGCCATCGGACCAGCCCCGCGCGCGTGCATCATGCGCGGCTGCGGCGGACGATACGCGTCCACACGCCACGGCGGCAATTCCGGTTTGTCGAGTCCCGTCGCGAGTGTCGCGGTGGAAAGTGTGAGCGTGTAGGGCAGCGTCCAATTCTCGCCCGTTTGTTGGCGCACCTGCGCGAGATAATTCCACTCGACGCGGTTGTTTTCGAGACGCGCGTCATAGAGCGCGTTCCAACTCGCGTTGTAAATCGTGTACGAGAATTCGATTTCGATTTCGCCCGCCGCGCGCGCGTCCAAGTCAATGTGCGCGTGAATCGTTTCGCGCGCGGCGGCGCTGCGAACTTTATCGGCTTCGGCTTTTGCCGCGTCAATTTGTTTTTGCAATTCGCGGCGGCGCACGGTGAGGTCACGCATGATATTGGACGCGGCTTCGTGCGATTGCGACAGGTAATCGAGAACGCCCGTCAAATCGTCGAGCGAAAGTTTGCCGCGCGCGACGCTGCGCGAAAAATTTTCGCCGCCTTGCGCGCCGATTTGTTTCACAATGGCGAGGCGCTGTGTCCACGCCTCCTGTTCATCGGCGAGAATTTTGTCTTGGTCGAGGAGCGCTTGCAATTTGTCTTGCGCGTCTTTGGCGGGTCCGGCTTGCGCATCGGTGTCGAGAACGCGCGTGGTGCCAAGACCGGTCAAACGCGCGTTGCCTTTGCCCGCCGCGCGCACAGACGATTCGTCGAGTGTGTGGGGCAGTGCAACGATGGTCACTTGCTGCGCGCCGGATTCCAACACAATTTTCCCTGTGCGTGTCACGCGCGCGCGGTCAGGATAAACGGTGACAGCGGTGAGGTTGGTTTCCAAAATTTTCATTGGCGGCTCCTTTGCCGGGTCAAACGACAAAATCGTGTAGAATAAAGCGTGGACGAACGCGCGGAGAGTTGCGCCGTATTATCCGTTGAACCAGAACATTTTGCAAACAATTTACGCGCTTGGAGGTCTGATGAAAATTTTGATTACAGGCATCACCGGCTTTGTGGGCAGCCATCTCGCGCGCGCACTCGTCGCGCATGGACATGCCGTACGCGGGCTGGTTCGCAAATCGAACGCGCGCGGGCATCTCGCGGCAGACGTTCCGGTGGAATTTGTGATGGGCGATGTGACGCGTCCCGAAACGCTGCCTGCCGCGATGCAAGGCATGGACGCGGTGGTTCATCTCGTCGCGATTGCGTATGAAACGCGCGGCGCGACGTATCAAGCCATCAACGCGCAAGGGACGCGCAATGTCGCGCAAGCGGCGCAAGCGGCGGGCGTGAAACGTTTTATTCAACAATCCGCGCTCGCGGCAGATTCCAAATCGCCGTACGCGTACTTGAAAAGCAAAGGCGCAGGCGAAGACGCGGTGCGCGCGAGCAACTTGGATTGGACGATTGTGCGCCCGTCGGTGTTGGTGGGACCCGAAGATGAATTTGCGAACGCGCTCGCGCGTTGGCTGGTGATTACGCCGCTCGCGTTTCCACTCGTCGGCGACGGACAGGCGCGTTTTCAACCGTTGTGGATTGAGGACATGGCGAGAATTGTTTCGCAAATTTTGAACGAGCCGCGCACGATTCAGCAAACGTACAAAGTCGGCGGACCCGAACATTTGACGTACGAAGTGATGGTGAAACAAATTTTGTTTGCGTTGCGGCGAAAACGCGTGTTGTTAAAGGTGCCGGTGCCGTTGATGACGCCGGTGATTAAAGGGATGGAAATGGTTTTGCCGAAACCGCCCGCGACGACGAGTCTGCTCGAACTGTTGAATGTGGACAATACGACGGAACTCGACGCGGTGGAAAAACATTTTGGATTCGCGCCGCGTCGTTTTGCGGAGGTGATTTCGTACATGAATCGGTATCCGTTCAGCAAAGCGTTGCGTGAAGCGTTTAGCCGCGAATGACCGAGCGAGGATTCTGAGGTTGAGTTTGTTGCAAGAACGAGAGCTCGAACTGTGCTAAAATGTTTTACCGTTTCAAGCGAAAGGAGGAATTGGTATGAGTACACTCATCGCGGTTACCTATCCGAACGAACAGCGCGCTCAAGAGGTGCTTGCCGAATTACGCAAACTCGAGTCACAGTACTTGATTGATTTGGAAGATGCGGTCTATGTGACCAAAGACGCGAACGGCAAACCGAAATTGCATCAAGCGGTTGACTTGACGCAAGCGGGCGCGGTCAACGGCGCGTTTTGGGGACTCTTGATTGGTCTGCTCATCACGCTGCCGTTTCCGTTCATGGCGCCGCTCGCGTGGATGGGCATTGCGGCGGCGAGCGCGGGCGTCGGCGCGCTGTCGGGTGCCCTCGCGGGACGCGCCGCTGACCTCGGCATTGACGATGCGTTCATGGAAAACTTGACCGTGAACATGACGCCCGGTTCTTCAACGCTGTTTATTTTGGCGCGCAGCGTCACGCTCGACAAAGTGGAACCCGACCTCGCGAAATTTGGCGGCAAAGTGCTGTACACCAATCTAGACAAGCAAGCCGAAGAAAATCTGCGCGCGCAGTTGGCAGAGAGCGCGGCAGCAGACAATCCCGCACCATAATTCGAAACCCCGAAGGAAAAATCCTTCGGGGTTTTTTGATGAGGGATGCTTCGTGGATTGTGTGCGCGCCAAAGCAAGCGCCAGGGCGAATCGCCACGATAACGCGTTGTGCCTGGCTCGCGCGCGGGGACTGCTTTGCTCCACCCGCAATGATATGCCGCGCGGGAGTCTTGACAACCGCCGTTTCTCTCTTATAATGTCCGCAGTGGTATAGACCAGTATTGACAGGACTGGCTCCCTTCTTCATGCGAACCTCTGCCGCAATGCGCTTGCGCCGCGAAGCGCCCGACCCACTGTACGTCCAGTTGAAAGACACTCTTGCCCAAGATATTCACGCGGGGAAATATGCCGCGCATCAGCGCTTGCCTTCCGAACGCGAACTCTCGGACAAGTACCGCGTAAGCCGCATGACGGTGCGGCAGGCGTTGCTTGACCTCGCGCATGATGGTGTGATTTATACGCGCGTAGGCAAAGGCACATTCGTTGCCGACCCGAAAATTGATCAGCCCTTGCGAATGGTTACGGGCTTTACGCAAGATACGCGCGCGCGCGGCAGCAAACCATCCAGCCGCGTTCTTGAAGCGCGCGTGATTCCCGCGACACCCGAAGTGGCTGCCGCGCTGCGTTTGTTGCCCTCTGCCGAAGTTGTGCTTTTGTCGCGCGTGCGTTTCACGGATAAAATTCCGCTCGCAATTGAAAATGCCTTTCTGCCGCTCGCGCTCGTCCCCAATTTGTTGAAACACAATTTCGCCGTGACGTCGTTGTACCACGTACTCCAGACCGAGTACGGCTTTACGCTGCATCACGCCGAACAAACGATTGAAGCCGCGCTGGCGACACCGCGCGAAGCTGAGCTGTTGAAAATTTCTCCGGCTGCTGCCGTTCTTCGCATGCAGCGTCTCACCGTTCGCCGCGACGGTACGCCGATTGAATATGTCTTGTCCGCGTATCGCGGGGACCGTTACAAATTCCGTTTGCATTTGCCCGCGCCGAGTGGCGCATTTTGAAAATTCCTGAGGAGGTGCAATTCACAATTCACGAACACAAAAGAATATTTTCCATTTCAACAACCGTTTCGATTTCAAGGAGGAGAAGAACGATGAAAAAAGTTTTCGTACTAGGCGCACTGATTCTCGCGCTCGCGGTGATTGCGATTGCGTGTGCGCCCGCCGCGCAGCCAACCGCGCCGCCGCCGACGGCAATGCCGCAACCGACAGCCGCGCCCGCGCAGCCGACTGCGGTCCCCGCGCAACCAACAACTGCCGCAGCGCAACCGACCGCTGCCGGAGCAGCAACCGCCGTGCCAACGCCGAAACCCACCGTGGAGCGTCAAGCCAAAGGCGGCGACATTCGCGTGAGCAAGAGCGGATACAAAGGAACGTTGAATTTGTGGGTGTTGGGTTATACGCACGGCAATGCGTTCGCGAATCCGTTCGACAACGCAGTCGCGCAATTCATGAAAGAAAATCCTGACATCAAAGTGGAAATCACCGGCTATCCACCGAACGACGAAGGGTTCACCAAACTGACGACAGCGCTCCAAAGCGGTCAAGGCATTGACCTCTTGCGTTTGCCGTCGGACCGTTTACCCGGATTCGTCGCCGATGGTTTGATTGACCCGATTGACGATTATATGACCGACGCGGACAAGGCAGACATTTTGCCGAATGTGCTGCAAGTGGTGCGCGTGGGCGACGGCAAAGCGTACGCATGGCCCCTCTGGGTTGTCCCGATGGGCATGTACTTGAACAAAGATGTGTTCGCCGAAGCGAATGTTCCGATGCCGCCAAAGGATTGGACGTGGGACCAGTTCGTGGACGCCGCGAAAAAGACGACGTTCAAACGCGCGAACGGCGATCAGGTCTATGGTTGGGCTGGTTTCGTCGACCCGGGTGTTGTGAATACGTGGGCGCTGTGGATGAATCAAGACCCCAGCGTGCGCGCGGTTCGTGCCGACGGCACGTACGGATACAATTCCGAAGCCGCGTACGCGGGACTGCAACGCATCGCCGACCTCGCACTCGTTCACAAAGTGACGCCGCCCGATTTTGGTTCGATGAAAGACGCGGACGTGAAAGGTGGTTTCACGAATAAATCTATCGCGATGATTGTGGACGCAACCGGTCCCGCGGCGCAATTCAAGGGCGCGGGCGTGAACTTTGAAATCTATCCGATTCCGACCTTCAACGGCAACAAACTCACCGTCGGCGCGGTCGGTCTCATCGCCATCGCGAAACAATCGGACGCGGTGAAACGCCAAGCCGCGATGGACTTGGGGCGTTATCTGACGAGCTCTGCGGTGCAAGAAGATGTGCCGCCCGGCAGCAATGTGCCAACCGGTTTCTTTCTTGCCCCCGGCGCGCGCAAATCGGTGCAAATTGTTGAACCCCTCAACAAATTCATTCCGGTTCTGCCCGATATGTGGATTACGCCGCTCGTGGTGGATTGGGCAAAATTCACCCGCCTCTTTCACCCGGAATACCAAAACATCATTTTTGGTAAAACGACGCCCGCCGACGCGATGAAGAAAATCGAAGCCGAAGCGAAAACGTACTTGGGCGCGAAATAGTTACGCTTGTCATTTGTCATTGCGAGTGATGGGATGGTGAACGGTTTTTGTTCACCATCCCATCACGAAGCAATCTCAATGTTCGGGTGAAGGAAAATGCTTTGTGGTGAGAGGACGTCCATTTGACGTCTACTCACCACAAAGCTGCATCTTGCGATTCGCGTGTGAGATTGCTTCGTGTTGAAATTGCAAACAAAAACCATTTGCAATTTCAATCCTCGCAATGACAACGCAAGGAGAGTGCGAACGGTGACCTCAGTTCAACAATTTTTTAAAAAGTACGGCTGGAGCTATTTGTTCATCACTCCCAGTCTCATCACGTTCGCGGTCTTTACCCTCTTTCCCGTTGTTTGGTCTTTTGTCATTTCCTTTCAAGATTATTCACTCGTACGCGGTGGCACGTTTGTTACGCCCTTGTGGGCAAATTACACCACCGCGTTCACAATGCTCAACGGCATCTTTGTCACTTCGATTCGCAACACTATTTTCTACACCGTCTTTACGGTTACATCGAATATCGTGTTCGGTCTCGTTCTCGCGTCGCTGATTCAACCGTTGAGCAATCGCATGCGAACGTTTTTTCGCGCGGCGTACTATTTGCCCGCCGTCACGAGCGCGCTCATCATCGGTCTCACATGGGCGTACATTTACAACGCGCAGTGGGGCTTTGCCACGTATCTCACGCGCGCGTTGGGCTTGCCGCCGATTCGCTGGCTGTCGGACCCCGACATTGCGCTTGCTAGCATCACCCTTTCCGCCATCCTCACCTTGCCCGCCACCGCGATTGTCTTGTTCAGCGCGGCGATGGGCGCGATTCCCAAAGAATATTACGAAGCGGCGGAACTCGACGGCGCGAATCCGATTCAACGCTGGTGGAATATCACCGTACCGCTTTTGAAATCCACAACGCTCTATCTTGTCGTGTTGTACACCATCGCGAGTTTTGAAGTCTTTGAACGCATCTATATCATGGTGCCGAGCGGCGTCGGCAATTCCACCCAAACCATCGTCACGCAAATTTACAACAACGGTTTCAAAGAATTTGATTTTGGCATCGCCTCCGCGCAGGCGTTCGTCCTCTTTGCAATCATCGCCGTCGTTGCAATTTTCCAATTTCGCGCGTTCCGCAGTGATGTCGAGTATTGAACAGTAAGCAGTAATCAGTGGTCAGTATTCAGTCTGATTACTGACTTCTGATTACTGCTTACTAGCACCTCAGAGTGGCAACTGACGCAACAGTTTTTCCCAAAAACGAAACCATCGCCATGACGCCGCGCCGTCTCACGTTCAACGGTTGGCAAATTGCCGCGTGGTTCGTCCTCATTGTGACGACGATAATTGCGCTCTTTCCGATGTATTGGCTCTTTGCCAACGCGTTCACGCCAATTCTGGCGACGCCGCCGCTCACGCCCATCATCATCCCCGCGTTTCGTTTGGATAATTTTGAGCGTCTGCTCGTCAACAATAAATTTTATTTGAATTGGATGCTCAACAGTTTAATCGTCGCGTTCGTCGTCACCGCGTTTCATGCGATTTTTGATACGCTCGCGGGTTACGCGTTTGCGAAAAAACAATTCCCCGGACGCAATCTCCTTTTCGTGCTGATTCTTTCGACGTTGATGATTCCCATTCACGTCACCTTCATTCCCCTCTACATCATCAATCGCCAACTCGGATTGATTGATTCGTTGTGGGCATTGATTTTGCCCGGGACGGCGTGGGTGTTTGGAATTTTTCTGATGCGTCAATACATTCAAACGCTGCCGAGTGAATTGATTGATGCGGCGCGCATTGACGGCGCAAGCGAATGGGGCGTATTCCGGCACGTCATTTTTCCGCTTTCGACACCCGCCGTCGCCGCGCTGGCAATTTTTACCTTCGTTCGCAGTTGGAACGATTTTCTGTGGCCCGTTATCGCGCTCAACAAGCCGCAAAATTACACGCTCACCGTCGGCGTCGCGAATTTGCAAGGCGAATTTATGACCGATTGGGGCATCATCTTTTCCGGCGCAGCGTTGGCAGCATTGCCGATGGTGATTTTCTTTTTGTTGTTCCAAAAGTATTTTCTCGAAGGCGTTCGCATGGGAGCGCTCAAGGGCTGACGAAGGACGGACGACGAACGGATGCCAATCTGCGTTCATTCGTCGTTCGTCTTTCGTCCTCTGTCATCAAGATGCGATTAGGCGTCATCGGCACGGGCTTGTTGGGCACACGTCATGCGCGCGTGTGGTACGAACTCGCGGAAACGGAACTCGTCGCGGTGTGCGACATTGATGGGACGCGCGCGCAAAACATCGCGCAGCAGTACAACGCGCGCGCGTTCACAGACTACAACAACATGTTCGCGCAAATGCAGCTCGACGCGGTTTCGATTGCAACCCCCGACCATTTGCACCGCGAACCTGTTCTCGCCGCGCTGAACGCGAACGTACATGTTTTGCAAGAAAAACCGCTCGCGACGAACGCGGCGGACGCGCGCGCGATTGTGGACGCGGCGGAAAAATCGAATCGCGTCGTGATGGTAAATTTTTCGCAGCGTTTTGTCACCGACCACGCGTGGCTGCATGATGCGATTGCGCGCGGGGAAATCGGCGCGCCGCGCATGCTCCTTTCCATCAAGCACGACAACATTTCCGTGCCGACGAACATGATTCGCGGTTGGTCACAAGGCACATCGCCGATTTATTTCATGTCGAGCCATGACCTCGACCTCGTGCATTGGTTCCTCAAGGTTGACCCCGTGAGCGTGATGGCGCAAGAAACGCGCGGCACACTCGACGCGCAAAACATTCCCGTACACGATGGCTTGAACGCGCTCATCACGTTTCAAAACAACATCATTGCCAATTTTCATTCGTCGTGGATTCATCCAAACACGTACCCGCGTCTCGCGGACGGATTCCTGCAAATCATCGGCGACGCCGGCGCGCTGACGTACAACAATCGCACGCGCGCGGCGGAATTGTTTAATGCGCGCGGCGGACAAAAAGTTGAATTCACCGGCGCGCACACTGCCGACATCCTTGACGGCAAAGTGACGGGCGCGTTCGTTTCGTCACTCCAACATTTTCTCGAATGTATTCGCGCGGGACGCGAACCCGACACGTCCCCGCGCCGCGTTCTCGCCACCGCGCTCGCGCAAGCCGCCATCATGGACGCATTGAAAACGAAACAGCTCACATCCGTTTTTTAAAATACAAGCTGCTCATCGGCAATGACCGCGCAAAACCGAATCCCATCATCAACGCGCTGTTGCGCGATTCGCCGCGCCCGTTGTTGATTTGTCAATAGCCATGAATCTAGCGACATGGAATTTTCAGGACGCGGCGCAGCGCGCCGCGTTCGTTCATTTGTGGAATGACGCGTGCGGCGCGGAATTTCCGATTACGGAAAAATTCGCGCGCTATAACG
>CALMZO010000194.1 GCA_937870825.1 uncultured Chloroflexota bacterium
TACAACGCGGGAAATTTTTTTGCGAAATGTCTCGACGCGCTCGCGCATCAAACCTTTCCTCACACTCGCTACGAAATTCTCCTCGTTGACAACAATTCACGCGACCACTCGCGCGCGGTGGCGGAAGCCGCGCAGCGCGAAATCGCCGCGCGCGCGCCAGAGCTCGCGCTGCGCGTGTTGGAAGAACGCGCGCAGGGCGCGTATGCCGCGCGCAACTGCGCGATTCGTCAGGCGCGCGGAAGCATTTTCGCGTTCACGGACCCCGATTGCGTGGTCAGCTTGGATTGGTTGGAACAAATTTATGGCGCGCTGCAAGATTCCCGGATTGGAATTGTGATGGGCTATCGCCATTACGCGAACGCGTCGCGGCTGATGCGGCTGCTTGCCGCGTATGAAGCGGAAAAAGCGCGTTGGGTGATGAGCGGTTCGGAAAAATTATTGTACTATGGTTTCACCAACAACATGGCGGTTCAACGTTGGGTGTTGGACAAGCTTGGTTTGTTTCCCGAACGCCCGCGCGGCGGGGATACAATTTTTGTGCGGCAAGCGGTGGATGTGTTCGGCACGCGCGTGATTGCGTTTTGTCCGGGGATGCAAGTCCGCCATTTGGAAGTGGCGAGTGTGCGCGACTATTATCGCAAACGCAGCACGTATGGCAAGAGCAATGAAACGCTGAGTCATCAGATTCCGTTTCGGCCGTTACGTTGGCGCGAACGTTGGTTGGTGTTTCAGCGCGTCGTGGCGCAGCACAAACTCTCGCCCTTTTCGGGTTTGGTGTTGCTCGCGCTGCTCATACCCGGCGCGCTGTTGTATGAACTGGGGCGGGAGCGCGGGAAAAGCAGCAAGGAATGAATTCCCTCGACGAAATCACGTACTCTGCCGAATCCGAACTGCGCGCGCCGCGTCAATTTTTCGCGCGCATGGCTGCGGATGTCCGCGCCGCGCGCGAATTGGCGTGGCGTTTGTTTGTGCGGAATTTGCGCGCGCAGTATCGCCAGTCGCTGCTCGGTTATGCGTGGGCGCTGCTGCCGCCGCTCGTGACGACGCTGACGTGGATGTTTCTGAACGCGGCGGGCATTTTGCAGACGGGCGCGACTGCAATTCCGTACCCGTTGTATGTTCTCGTCGGCACGGTGCTGTGGCAATTTTTTGTCGACCTGTTGAATTTGCCGCTCCACGCGTTTTCACAAAACCGCGCGCTCATCGCGAAATTAAATTTTCCGCGCGAAGCATTGGTCTTGGCGAGTTTGGGTGAAGCGCTTTTCAATTTTTGTATTCGCCTTGTTTTGATTTTGGGCGTGATGCTCTGGTATCAAATTTTTCCGCCCTGGACATTTCTGCTCGCGCCGCTCGGAATGTTCGCGCTGCTGCTGTTGGGGCTGACATTCGGCTTGCTGCTTTTGCCATTCGGGTTGCTGTATCAAGATGTGACCCGCGCGTTGAGCATCATCACGACTCTCTGGTTTTTTCTCACGCCGATTGTGTACACCTCGCCGGACAATTCTCTTTGGCAATGGCTCGTGCAGTGGAATCCTGTGACGCCATTGCTATTCGTGACGCGTGAGTGGATGACGACGGGAAAGTTTGTTTCACTCGATTCCTTTTTGTTCGTCGCCGCATCGAGCGTTGTGTTGTGCGCGGGCGCGTGGGTGCTGGTGCGCCTGGCGATGCCTCACCTCATCGCGCGAATGCCGAGTCGGGGGTAGCGTGATTGCATGTCGAATGATTTATTGCTGATTGACGCGGCACATTTATCGAAAAGATTTTCGCGCAGTTTGAAACACTCGCTGTGGTACGGCGTACAAGACATTGCGCGCGAATTTGTGCCAACCCCGCGCGTCGAACGCGCGCACTTGCGGCAGACGGAATTTTGGGCGCTTGACGACATTTCGTTTCAACTGAAACGCGGCCAAGCGCTTGGCGTTTTGGGCAACAACGGCGCGGGCAAAAGTACGCTGCTGAAAATTTTGAACGGACTGGTGAAACCCGACGGCGGGCGCGTGACGGTACGCGGGCGCGTCGGCGCGATGATTGAATTGGGTGCCGGCTTTAGCCCCATTCTCACCGGGCGCGAAAATATCTATAACAGCGCGGCGGTGTTGGGCTTGAACAAAAAACAGGTGAACGCGCTCGCGGAGGAAATTTTAGAATTCGCGGACATTGGTGAATTTATTGATATGCCCGTGCAGCAGTACAGTTCGGGCATGTGGGCGCGTCTGGCGTACGCGGTTGCCGCGCATTTGTTCCCCGATATTTTGTTGGTGGACGAAGTGCTGGCAGTCGGCGATTTGGAATTTCGCCGCAAGTGTATGCAGCACATGCTGCGCTATGTCGAGAACGGCGGCGCGTTGATTTTTGTTTCGCACAATTTGCATCAATTGCAATCGCTGTGTCCGCAAAGTGTTTTGCTCTCACGCGGGCGCGTCACCTTTCACGGCAGCAGCGTCGCGGCAGTGGAAAAATATCTCGCGGAGCAATCCGGCGGCATTGCGCGCGTGCAGACAGAAACCCTCGCGCCGGCTGACACAGCCCCGGTGCAAATCGAAAAAATCGAACTCTGCGCGGTGGACGGCGGCGCGCTCAAGACGGGCGAACCTGCGCGCCTCGTTGTTCATTATCACGCGCGAAAAAATTGGGACGCGGTGTTTTTTTCGTGGATGGTGTGGAGCGCGGATTTGAACATGTGCATCGGCGCGGCAATGGCGGACATGCCAACAGGAAAAATAAATCGAGGGCGCGGCTGTATCGAGTGTAGGGTGCTGCATTTCCCTTTACACGCAGGAACGTTCGCGCTGCGCGCATCGTTGCTGGACGAAAATTATTTTCTCCTGGCAGAGCGCGGTTGGGAATCGCCGCCGTACTATTTTACCGTCATGGGGGAAGCGACGCGCGCGAGCAATGCGCGCTCCCGATTTGGGGCACTGATTGCGTTCGAGGTGGAATGGTAACTCACGAGCCCGCGAACCCATTCCCACAATTTTTGCTGCACATTGGCGCGGCGCGCGCCGCCTCCACACTTTTGCAAAACTGGTTCCTCGCGCATCCGCAGCTGCGTTATGTGGTGCGCGGGATTGCGGGACTTGAAACGACGACTGATGTTGGCGGGCTTGCCGAGCAGTTTTTGACTGCCAAACAGGTTCGCTATCTGGTGACGAGCGAAGAGGCTTTTAGCGGGACCTGGCTGCCGCGTGAAACGGCACGCGCGACAGATGCAACCCGCAAAATGTGGGGGAAACGGGGGCGGCAAAACGTGACGTCGCGCAAGCCGAATCCGTATCGCGTGTACGAGGGCGCGCCGCACGAAATTCTGCGCGCCAAGTGCCTTTTGCTCAAACAGCTCTTTCCTTCGGCGCACGTTTTGTACATTACGCGCGGCTTGGAAGCAACGCTCCGTTCGTACTATACACTCAATGCGCAGCGCGGCTTTTGGAACAAGCCGACGGACATCATGGGCTATTTAAAGGCGTCGCCCGAACTCGGCGCGATGCTCGACTATGATTTCGTCATTGCGCTGTATCGGGAACAGTATGGAACAGAATTTGTGCACGTTCTCCCTTATGAGCTGCTGCGCGACAATGCGAATGAATTTTTCGGCGCGCTGGAAAATGAATTGGGCTTGGAACATTTTCCGTTTTCGACGCGCCGCGTCAATGCTTCACTGAACGCGCGCGAATTGTACTGGCAAATTCTGTTTTCCCGGTGGGCGGCGCGCCTGGAACGCCTGACGAAAATTCCGTTTCAGCAGGCGTTTCTGCGCACTTTTGCCGCGTCCCCGCGTGCGACGCGCACGGTGCGTTTACTGGCTCGCTCAAGCCGCAACCAGGTCGCGTTGGAGATTGACCCGCAATTTCTGGAAACGTTTCGCGGCTGCGCGTCGTCACTGGAAAAAAATCCGCGCTATGCGGGCTATGCGCGCGAATATCTTTTTTGAGTCTCGTGAAATCAGCCAACGCAATTTCTGATTCATTGGGCGTCGAATACGCCCCGCCCGCGCGCCGCGCGGATGGCAAATGGCATGTCACGCGCTATGCGGATGTTGCGCGCGCGCTGCGCGAACCGCGCCTGAGCGCGGAACGCGGCGCGACGTGGCACACCCGCGCGCCGCATCCGCTGTTGCAAACATTACGCCGCTGGACCCGCGCGGAAGGCGCGGTCGCAGAATTGCGCGGACATTGGCTCGCGCTCAATGACCCGCCGGAACATACGCGCCTGCGTTCGATTGTCCAGCCCATTTGGACCAAGCACATTCGACGTGAACATGAACGTATTGGCGCGTTGATTCAGGAACAGGTTGTGCACCTCGCCGGCGCGGGTACGGTGGAATTGAACGAGCGCTTTGCGTCACCCGTGTCCTTGCAGCTTGCGGCAATGCTGCTCGGTCTGCCGCTGGACATTCCGCCAGAGATTGTACGAGCGCTTTTGGATATCAAGGTCTTGTTCGGCACCATCCGCGATGCTTCGGCGCGCCAACTCGCACAAGCGAATCACATGGTCGAGTATGTCGCGCGTGTGATTGCGCACAAGCGCATAGAGCCTGCGGATGACCTCATCAGCGCACTCATCACCGCGCAGCACAACGGCGCGGCGCTCGACGATGCGGAGCTCACCGCGCTGGTGCTGCTTTTGCTGATTACTGCCTATCGAACGCCGTTCTATTTTTTGGGCGGCGCGCTCGAACTGGTATTGCAGGATGCGCATTCGTTTGAAATTTTTCGCGGCACAAAAAGTGAGCGCGCGCTGGCGACCGAAGAATTGCTGCGCGTGACGACCTCCGCCGACAGTACCGAACGCATTGTGAAAACCGAAATGGAATTGGGCGGCGCGCAATTTGCGCGCGGTGAGACGCTGTATCTGAATCTCCTGGCGGCGAATCATGATGCCGCGCAATTTTCCGCGCCCGACGAATTGAATTTCACCCGCGCGCCGAATCCGCATCTCGCGTTCGGCGCGGGCGCGCATGTTTGTCTGGGCGCGGGACTCGCGCGCTTGGAAGCAGAACTCGTGTTTGGCGCGATTGCGGAAATGATACCGCAGATGCAATTGCTTGCCGCGCGCGCACAGAGCAACCATTTGTCGCATCGCTACAAACCGGCGGAATTGTGGGTGAGAGTTTAGATGCATCGCCTCTTTGATTTGATTCGCGGAAACGATTGGTGGTATTCGAAAATACCGCCGCTGCTCGCGTTCGCGTATCTGAATCTGCTGCTTCAACCGCTGCCGCCGCTGGAGGCGTACACGCGGCTTGCCGCGTTTTTGAGTTGGGCGATTGGG
Source organism: uncultured Chloroflexota bacterium (assembly GCA_937870825.1). Taxonomy (GTDB): domain Bacteria; phylum Chloroflexota; class Anaerolineae; order UBA4142; family SHND01; genus SHND01. The sequence continues at coordinate 5,272 of CALMZO010000194.1, forward strand.
TTCGCCGCGTACGCACATGTGATTAACGATTGGACAGATATTGGCGAGGACCGGCGCGCGGGGAAAAAAAATCGCATGGCACCTTTCTCGCGCCAAAAACGCGCGGCGATTTTGGGTATAACCATCGTGGTGAGTCTCGCGCCGTGGGCGCTTGTACCACTTGACGCGCGCGCGTGGATTCTGTTGGCGTTCGATTATTTCATTCCAATTGTGTATTCGGTGCCGCCGTTGCGCGTCAAAGAGCGCGGCGTGTTGAGTGTGTTTGCGGATGCGGGTGTCGCGCATGTTGTGCCGACGTTGTTGGTGTTTGCGATTTTTGCGAATGGCAGAAATTTGGAAACAGTTACAGTGTTTGCAATGTTCGTGGCTGGGATTTGGGCGTTGTTCGTAGGCGCGCGCAATTTTTTACTGGGACAAATTTGGGATGTGGAAAATGATACGCGCGCGGGGGTCAACACGTTTACGCGCGCGGTGGGTGTGGAACGCGTGCGCCAGTGGATTACGCGTTTTATTTTTCCAATCGAAGTGTGCGCGCTGCTCGCGCTGGGCATCAGTGTTGTGGCGGTCTTGCCCTGGCTGTTGGCTGTCATTCTGGCGGCGTTGTTTTTCGATGTGGTGAAATGCAAATCTCTCTGGCGCATTCCGTACAATCCTGCACCGCGCACCGGCGAGCAGTATGTTCCGCCGCATGACTTGTATCAGGTGTGGCTGCCGCTTGTTTGCGCGGGCGCGCTGGCAATCCAAAACATTGGGTATGCCCCGCTGCTCGTCTTGCAAATCATTTTATTTTATCCCGACATGGAACGACGCAAGATTCTGCCGGCGGCGGTAGCTTGTACGCGTCTCGGTGCGCGGAGAGTTTTGAGAAAACAATGACGGAACAAATCACACGCGCGGTTGTGCGCGGACTCGATTGGCTCGCGGTGCGGCAGTTGTCGTGGGGGGAATTCAACACCAATTTTTGGTACTCGGACCAACCAAAGCGTCCGGGCGTTCCCGACAGTTCGCCGTTTGTGACCGCGCACGTCGTCCACGCGCTCGATTTTGTAAAGGACGCGCGCGCGCGTGGGATGCAAGAACGCGCGTTGAAATTTTTGCGCGGGGAGATGGAAGGACAAGGTTTTTGGCGGTATCGTTCGCGGCGTCAGGGACAGCGCTGGGGCTGGTCACTCGATATGGACGATACCAGTTGTGTTTCGTATGTCCTGCGTCAACACAACATCGCGTTTCCCGAAAATCGCGCGTGGCTTGTGGGCAACCGCAATGCGCGCGGAATTTTTTATACGTGGTTCACGCCGCGCCGCGCAATGCCGCACAATTTCGAATGGCTGCGCCTCGCGTTGGCGTACGCGCGCTGTCAAGTGCTGCGAACGGTGATTCTCAAACACGAACGTCTCGAACGCAATGATGTCGAGTGTGTGGTGAACGCAAATGTGGTGTGGTATTTGGGCGAGTGTGCCGAAACGAACGCGGCGATTGATTATTTGATTGATACCGCGCGTCAAGGACGCGAAGCGCAAGAGATGCGGTACTATTTGCATCGCAACAGTTTTTATTACGCGTTGTCGCGCGCGTATGCAAATGGCATTGCGCGTTTGGATGAAGCAAAGGAAGCGATTGTTGAAAATATTCGCGCGGAATGGAATCACGCGCGCGAGTTTGAAAATGATTTGCAAGTCGCGCTCGCCGCGTGTACGTTGTTGAATTTCCGATGTGATATTCCCGAATTGGCGCGCGCGATGGATTGGCTCGTCGCGCGGCAAGACGCAAACGGCGGCTGGCGCGAGTGGGCGTGGATTGGCTATGTCCCTTTCACCACGCGCTGGGGTTCGGCGGAAATGACGACGGCGGTGTGTGTGGAAGCGCTCGCGCGGTACGCGAACACGAGATAACACAAGTGGAGACTGTGGAGTGGCATGATGCGCCCGTTCTCGTATCCGATGGAACGTGGTCGCTCAAGAATTATCACGATATCAAACGCGCGCTGCGCGACGCGCGTTTCAGCGCGCAGCGCGCGCCGACCATTCCACAGTCCGGGCGCAATGGTTTTCTGGACGGCTTGGCGAATGCGTTGACGCCCGGCAGACGCGCGGTAAACACCTTGCGCGGACATTGGTTCGCGTTTCAAGATGCGCCGGACCATACGCGCTTGCGCGGAATTTTGCAGCCGCTTTGGGCTGCACGCGTTGGAAAAATTCAGCCGCGCATTGAACTGCGCGTGCATGAGCTGTTGGACCGTGTACAAAAGAAACGCGTGCTGAACGTGGTGACGGATTTGACGTTTCCGCTTCCGGCATTGACCATCAGTGAAATTCTGGGACTGCCCCTCAGCGCGCCCACCAATTTTCTCGAATGGTTTCGTGACACGGATGCGTTGTTGGGAATCAATCTGAATCCACCGCGCGCGAGTTTGGCGCAAGCACACGCGGCGGTAGAATTTTTTGAAAAACAGATTGCGGCGCGGCGGGCAGCGCCGCAAGATGACCTC
>CALMZO010000195.1 GCA_937870825.1 uncultured Chloroflexota bacterium
TGGACGAATCACAAATCGCCGGTTTCAACGTCTATCGCCGCGTCGGCAAAAAGGAGTGGAGACAAATCAACGCACAATTCATTCAAGCCCGGCACGCAGGCACAACCTCGAGCGCGTCCTACAAATTCCGTGACAAACGCGTTCGTCAAGGCAAGCGGTATGCGTATAAAATTGAAATCGTTTCGACGGATGGGGGGAACGGGTGGAGCGGAACGAAACGGGTAAAAATACAATAGTGAAAAAAAATTCGTTGACACAATGTCAACGAATTTTTTTTATATGGACATTGTTTTGTACGCGCATTCGATTTGGGTTACGCTAACGCCTCTTCCAAAAGTTCCTCCACTTATTCACCAAGTGAAAGCAGGAAACCGGAGCGCAAGCAAAGCTCTGTTCCCAATGTCGAAAAAGATTCATCCCTTGCGCCCGATGATGAAAGAAAACGCCGAGACCTTGGCTTTCGATTGCGGCGAGCGTTCCGACCGATGCAACTGATGATAGTTTGATGAGAGTTGTACGGTAATCTGTCCGCAATTCGTTAAAACATGATTCACAAGGGGGCAAAGAGATGAAACAAGATGTCAGCGCGCAGTACCGCTTTCATTTGCGGATGTGGCAAGTAACAGACCCATACGCCACAGCAGTCGAGGAAGACACGCAAGAACGCGTGCAGGACGCACCACTGCCCGAAGTGACGGCACTGGACGCCCTTGCGCAATTTTTCCGACGAAATGGGTTGCGTATCAGAAATATCCCCGCGCCGCCCATGCACAAGCGCACCTAAGAACCGGTTCAGACGAGGATGCACATCGTCGAATTGTCCGCTCTTTGGTCGGCACATCCAACATGCACTTGTTCAATGATGATAGTTTGATGATACACGTTTGGTACATCACATCATTGTTCCAACTATCACGACGCCGCACTCTGCCCAGCCCAGAGTATCACCTGAATTCTGGAGGCATAATGATGCCCATTTGCTCAGTTCCCTTTCGGCACGCCCTCTTCCTGTTTGCAATTTCTAGCGCTCTGTTGATTTTTCTTGCGACCGCACCCGAGTCCATTCTGAGCGCGCCGAACGCGGGTCCCCCTGATGATTTCGTCATCACTGTTAAAACGGACAACGCGGGGACGTCCACGAGCACTCAATTCACCATCCCGACCACCGGCAGTGGCTACAACTATAACGTGGACTGCAACAATGATGGTACGAATGAAGCGACCGCACAAACCGGAGATTACACTTGCGATTATTTTGTTGCAGGGACGTACACAATTCGCATCAAAGACAACACGGGCTTGAAAACGGGCTTTCCGCGCATCTATTTTTATGGCAGCGGCGATAGATTGAAACTGCTCACGATTGAGCAGTGGGGCTCGGGCAAGTGGACTTCGATGAATCGCGCGTTTTATGGCACGACCAATTTGGCGGGACAGGCGAGCGACGTGCCGGACCTCTCCGGCGTCACCGATATGAGCTACATGTTCTCTAACGCCAGTTCCTTTAACCAGAACATCAGCACTTGGAACACGAGCAGCGTGACGAATATGTTTGGGATGTTTTCCAGCGCGAGTTCCTTTAATCAAAACATCGGCAGTTGGGACACGAGCAATGTAACCACAATGGGTTTCATGTTCTATTTCGCCGGCGCCTTTAACCAGGACATCGGCAGTTGGAACACCGCCAACGTGCTCGATATGGGCTATATGTTCCGCAATGCCACCGCCTTTAACCAAAACATCGGCAGTTGGAACACGAGCAAGGTGACTGACATGACGTTGATGTTCGGCAACGCCAGTGCGTTCAATCAAAATCTTGGCGGCTGGAATGTCGGCGCGTTGACGAATGCCTCCGATATGTTCGACAGCCTGACCCTTTCCACTGCCAATTACGATGCGCTGCTTGGCGGCTGGGACGCGCAAACGCTGCAAAGCGGCGTCACCTTTGATGGCGGCAACAGCAAATACTGTAACGGCGCAGCGGCGCGCGCCAACATGATTAGCTCGGATAGTTGGTCAATCACCGACGGCGGGGCTGGCTGCCCAACGCCAACGGCGACGAATACTCCAACCAACACACCAACTGCAACTCACACCAGCACGCCGACTGCAACAAACACCGTTCAACTCTCTGCCGACCTTGCCATCACGGTCCAAGTAAAAAAAGTTAGCACCACTCTGCATCGTTATCGGCTCACCATCACGAATCTGGGCATAAACACTGCCTCGGCAATCACGGTGCGCGACAGACTGCCCAAGTCCTATAACATCAGCAAAATCAGAGGCAAGACCATGAGTTGCGTCAAGAAAAAAAGGCTCGTCACCTGCACCCTCGCGCAGCTCGCGCCGAACAGTGCCGCCGTGATTAAAATTATTGCCATTCCGAACGGCGCGAAAAAGAAAAACTGCGCCACCGTCAGCGCCGCAACCAATGACCCGAACCTCAGCAACAACCAACAGTGCGTTCCGGTGCCGCAACCGTAACGCGGCAATAGAAACCAAACAAAAAACGCCTCGCGCGATTCCACGCGCGGGGCGTTTCGCTCAACTGAGCGTTTGCAACCCGGTAAATTTGTCGGCGCGCGCGATGCTGCGCGCGCCGATTTTTGTTTGCGCGCACAACCCGCGTTATAATCTATCCCGTTTTCTTTTCCGCACATTTCCCTCACGGATTCACCCTTTCATGACTGAACCTCTCGCGATCGCCATCGGCGACCTCTTGCGCGCAAAACAGCGCAAACTCGCATTGGCAGAATCGTGTACGGGCGGGCTCATCGCCTCGCACATTACGGACGTTCCCGGCAGTTCCGAATATTTTCTCGGCAGCATCGTCGCATATGCATACGAGGCAAAAGAAAATTTACTCGATGTGCCGCATGATTTGTTGGTAGCGTACGGCGCAGTGAGCGAACCGATTGCGCGCGAACTTGCGAAAAACGCTCGCGCCAAATTTGGCGCGGATGTGGCGATTGGTATTACGGGCATCATGGGTCCCGGCGGCGCGACGCCGACGAAACCGCTCGGTCTCACGTATATCGCGCTGTCTGCACGCAACGCGGAATGGTGCCGCAAGTTTGTGTGGCAAGGCAATCGTCTCGAAAACAAACGCCACAGCGCGCACGCCGCGTTGGAAATGTTGCACGAATATCTCTTGCAAGTCTGATGGTCGCCATGTCGGATAGCCGGTCCGTCGTGACCATTTGACTAACCCACAAATGGATTTTTCTCTACTCCTCCAAGCTATCGCGCTCGGCATCGTACAAGGGCTCACCGAATTTCTTCCCATTTCGAGTTCCGCGCATTTGTTGTTGGTTCCATGGCTGTTGAATTGGGAGAGCGAATTGCTCAACAGTCTCACGTTCAATATGGCGCTGCATGTTGGCACGCTCGTCTCGGTGTTGACCTATTTCGCAAATGATTTGCTGCGCTATATACGCGCGGGAATTGCAAGCATTCGTGAACGCAAAATTGGGAATGACCCCGACCGGCGTTTGGCGTGGCTGTTGGTGCTCGGCGCCATCCCCGGCGGCGTTGTCGGCGTTCTGGCGGAAAGCAAAGTAGAAGAAATTTTTCACGCGCCGAATGAGCCGCTCGCGCAGTGGGCGGTGATTGCCGTGGCGGTCATCATTGCCCTGTTGGGCGCGCTGTTGTTTATTGCCGAACGCGCGGCAAAGCACGTTCGCGGTCTCTCTGAAATCAATGTGCGCGACGCGCTCATCATTGGATTCGCGCAAGCGGCGGCAGTATTTCCCGGAGTCTCGCGTTCCGGCGCAACGCTCACCGCCGGTTTGTTCTTGGGCTTGAAACGGGACGATGCCGCGCGTTTTTCCTTTTTACTTGGCGCGTCCATCATTGCCGGCGCGGGCATCAAGAGCATGTACGATGTGGTGACGGATACCGCGAGCGGCGCGCTCACGTCGGAAGGGCTGGTCCTGTACGCGCTCGGTTTCTTGGCGTCCGCGCTAACCGGTTTCTTTACCATTCGTTTTCTCTTGCGTTACTTGCGCACAAACTCGACCGACCTTTTCGTGTACTATCGCTGGGCGCTCGCCGCCTTGATCATTATCGTCGCGGTGTTGCGCGGCTAGGTTGACGTTTGACGTTTCACGTATGAAATATCGCGTTTCGTTTTTTGCGCTCATTGCCCTCATTTCGCTTTTTCTCTTTTCCTGTCGCGCGACTCCCACTCCCACGCCCGCCATTCATTTCAGAATCGGCGCCGCCGATTCCACACAATACCTCGCGCGTGAAACCGCGAACGCGTACCGCCGCGCGCATCCGACGACCACCTTTGATTTTTTTACCAGCAATTCGACCACGGCGCTGCGCCAGCTCGCATTTGACCAATTCGATTTCGCGTTTATCGAACGCAACCCGCGCGCCGATGAATTGGAACGCGCCCAAGCCACCGCATTGGAATTGGGACGCGACGGCGTTGTGGTGATTACACATCCGTCCAATCCATTGACAAATTTAACACGCGGCGATTTGCAAAAAATTTTCACGGGCGCATTCGGGCTTTGGTCCGAATTGGGGATTGCCATCCCGAATGGACGCGATGAGATTCAAGTATTGATGCGCGAGGAAGGCGCAGGCACGCGCGCCGTCGTCGAAGAACAAGTGTTGCAAGGAGAACGTATTACACTCACCGCGCTGTTGCAGCCGACGAATCTCGACATGCTCGATTACGTCGCCGACCATCCGAACGCGATTGGCTATGCCGCTGCAAACATTTGGAACGGCAATTCGCGCACGCGCGCGTTGCGCATTGACAATGTTGCGCCAACGCGCGCCAACATTCAAAGCAGCACGTACCCGCTCGTCCAAACCGTTTTTTTGATTGTGCCGCAAACGCCCACTGCGAACGTTACATCGTTTATAGAATTTTTATCGGGAAACGAAGGACGTTCGATTTTGTACCAGCGCATCACGGAACTTGCGCCCAAGTAACCTCTTTGGCTGCGATGAATCCGTCACGAACTCGTAATCCGGAAACTCTCGCCTCACAGAAAATTTTGTGCTTTAATGGTTTGCGAATGAGGTGAACATGAAGTACGAAGATTTCGATTACGCAACCGATGCGGACAGCGCGCCCTGGAGCGCAGCGCCTTCGCCCATGATTGCGCGCGGGGACGCGCAGCTGTATCCCCTTTCGCCAAATCCTGTTGTCGTCAATACCACGAATCCGCCCAGTTCGGAAATGCTGGTGCTTGGCTCGATGCTGCAAACTATGCAGCGCGCGCAGACCCAGCAAATGTACATCTTGCGCGAAATGGATTCGCGGCTCGCGCGGTTGGAACATGACGCGCGCAGCGCACCGCGAGCGCAGGGTGCCGCGTTCGAACGCGCGACCTGGTGGGCAATTTGGGGGCTGTTGATGTTGATTCTCGGCGGCGCGCTCGTCGTCGTCATCATGTTGATTCTGATGAACATTGAATTGCGATGACCAATCCCTTCCATCATTTCTTTCGTTCCCTCGTATGCATTGTTACCCATCACGAAAGGAAATAAGGAAATAAGGGAACTCGAGCAAGACGCAGGATGGAACTTTATCTGTTCCTCCTGCGTCTTGTTTTTGTACATCAAACGAAATTCCCGCCTTGGATACCTGCACGTGAGGAGCGCCATGCAAAACATTTTCACCCTCTCACAAAAATTTCAGTTCCTGCGCCGCCCGCGCCCGCTTGTGACCGCGCTGGCGATTGTGGCATTGATTGCCGTCGTCGCCCTCGCGGCGGTGAATGCCACCGCGACGCCGCGTAATGAAGCCGAAGTCCGCATTGGCAGTTGGGTCAATGAATTGAACAATGACAAACTGACGCAATCGCGCCAGGAGGCACAACGCAATTTGGAAGCGGCGGGGGAAGCGGCTGTGCCGCAGCTCTTGGTCGCGCTTCGTTCGGACAATACCGCACTGCGCCGCAACGCGGCAGACATGCTCGGTTTCATCGCGTCACCTCAAGCAACCACCGCGCTGCGCGACACCCTGCGAAATGACCCCGCGCCTGCCGTGCGCCGCAATGCCGCATGGGCGTTGGGTGAAATTCAGGCGACGAGCGCTATCAACGATTTACAGCAAGCTTCCATCACCGACCGCAGTGCAAGTGTGCGCGGCAGCGCGGCTGATTCCCTCGCGCGCATTCGTAGTGTCTTGGCGAAAGCGTCCAGCGTGAATGAACAATGGATTGGCGCGTATGCGGCTGCGCCGTCGCAAGCAGACCTCGTGTATCTCGCCGCGAAACGCGATGTGTTGGTGAGTTCGGACAACGGGAAAAACTGGACGAAATTGGAAAATGTTTTGCCGAGTCAGGTCTCGGCGCTGGCGGTGAATCCGAATGATTCACAAAAAATTTACGCGGGCGTGGAAGCGATGGGGCTTTATGCGAGCGACGATGGCGGCAAAACATGGCACGCGCTCAACACGGGCATTACGGCAACACCGGGCGCGCGCGAATCCATTTCCGCGATTGCGATTGACCCGGACGATGCGAAGGTGTTGTATATTGCGCGCGGCGTCTGGATTGGCACGGGACGCGTCGAATTTTATCCGACGGGTCTCATGGCGAGCCGCGATGGCGGCAAAACATGGCACGCGCTGACTGCCGGTTCAAGCGCAGAAGAAATCGCGAAACTCGCGTTTCGTGACGGACAATTGTACGGACTCGCGGGCGACCGCGTATTGACCCTTGTAACTCCGCGTTAAATGGGGGCGAACGACAATGACCTTGGTAGTGGTATTGCTTGGAATGATGGCAGGGCTCGCATGGTTTTTGCCGGATAACGAACCACACAGTAGGGACGGCGAACCAGATTTTCTCCAAGACTAAAAGACAGCGAACACAATCGAGTGTTCGCTGTTTCTTTTTTTGGGCGTTTTCAAAACTGACCCGGTGCACTGCGACGGGCGCAGCAAGCATCAATGCTATAATCCGTGCATCATGCTGCTGTGGCTGCACAATCTCTTGTACGTATGCGGCGCGTTCGCGTTGATTCTCGGCGCGCTGCATTTTTTCTTTCCGCTCCTCTTTGATTTTCGCGGCGCGATTCCATCACAAGGCGACGCGCTGAAACCCTTTCCGCTTGTCGTGACAAAATACCCTACGACGCGCAGTGACATTTACGGACTTGTCTGGGTAATGAATGGCGCGGCGAGTTTTGCAATTCTCACCGTTGGCATTCTCGATGTGTTTTGGAGTGTGTGGCTGCGTTCTGCATACGGCGCGTTGATTGCGATTTGGATCGCGCTGTTTTATTTTCTGCGCGCGGCATCCCAACTTGCGATGGGCAGACGCCGCGGCGATTGGCTCATTCTCTTTGCATTTGCGATGCTCGGAATTTTTCATCTGCTGGTGATTTTTGCTTGAACCTAAAAAGTCTCGCGCAGAGACGCAAGTTGCGCGATTATTTCTTTGCGCCTTTGCGCCTTTGCGTGAGCATTCTCTCGTAACATGGAAAACTTTATCTGCTCCACCTGCGGCGTGCAATTCGATGCGAGTGAAACACCACCCGCGAATTGTCCGATATGCGATGACGAACGCCAGTACGTCGGCTATGGCGGACAGCAGTGGACGACGCGGGAAAAATTGAAACGCACGCATCACAATCGGTTCGAAACGGTTGAAAAAAATTTGGTGGGGATTGGCACCGAGCCGAGTTTTGCGATTGGGCATCGTTCGCTGCTCGTACGCGCGAGCGCGGGCAATGTGTTGTGGGACCCGACCGTGTTGCTCGACGAAACGACGATTGAAACGGTGCGCGCACTGGGCGGCATCAAGTGGCTTGCGGTTTCGCATCCGCATCTTGTGACGACGTGCGTGGAATGGAGTAAAGCATTCGACGACGCGCCGATTTATTGGCACGCGGACAATCGGGACTGGGTGATGCGGACGGACGCGTCGTACATTTTTTGGGGCGGCGAAACCGCCGCGCTCGCGTTCGGTCTCACGTTGATTCGCTGCGGCGGACATTTTGAGGGTTCGGCTGTTTTGCATTGGGCGAAGGGCGCAGACGGGCGCGGAGTTTTGATTACGGGCGATACGATTCAAGTGGCAAGCGACCGCCGTTACGTGAGTTTCATGTACAGTTATCCGAACATGATTCCGTTGCACGCGCAAAAAATTTCGCGCATCGTAAATGCGCTTGAACCGTTCGCGTTCGATAGACTGTACGGCGGTTGGTGGCACAGCATTGTTGCAAGCGACGCGAAAAATGCGGTGAAACGTTCGGCGGAACGTTATGTCCGGGCGCTTCAATAACCCCCTATGCCGACAATTCATCCGTTACAAGAACTCATTGACGCGCACGATGCCGTTGTGCCATTGCTCCAAAACATTCCTGATGACGCGATGGATTGGACACTGAGCGAGAGCGAATGGTCGTTACGCCGCGTTATTGGACATCTCGCGCACGCGAACGATTTTTACGTGATGATTGTGGAAGAGGCGCGCCGCTCCAATTTTTCGAGCGTGGACTTGAACCAAGAATTGCAAGGCAAACAACGCATGCAGCAGACAGACGACGAAATTCGCGCGGCAACAACAGTCGCCGCGCTGTTTGAATCTTTCGAGCGCGCGTTTGCGCGACTCTTGCGCGTCCTGCAAACCATCGCCGAGCATGAATTGGACGCGGTGTTTGAAATGACCGAACGCGCGCGGACGAAAATGACGACTCTGCGCGAACGCGTGTTTGCAGCCGCTGTCCAGCATTTTGCGGAACACACGCCGCAATTGACACAAACCCTCGCGCGTTGGCAAGCGCAACAGCAATGAATCCCTCTGACGCATATCGCCCCTACCCCGCGCCAACAACGCCGTTCGTGATGCGCCAAGAGTGGCACGAATTGTTGTTTATGCACTGGCGCGTGCCGTATGACGCGCTGCGTCATGTTGTGCCAAGCGCGCTGCCTCTCGATACGTTTGACGGCGACGCGTGGATTGGGATTGTGCCGTTCGAGATGCGAAATGTGCGCCTGCGTCTTTTGCCCGCCGTGCCGCGTCTTTCGTTTTTTCCCGAATTGAATGTGCGAACGTACGGGACGTTGGACGAACGTCCCGGCGTCTATTTTTTTTCGCTCGACGCGGCGAATCCGATGGCGGTGGAACTGGCGCGCGCGTTTTTTCATCTGCCGTATTTCAACGCGACGATGCATTGTGTCGCGGATGATAAAACTGTCCACTATGCGTCGACGCGCACGGATGCGCGCGGCGCGCCCGCGTATTTTCGCGCGCGGTATCGTCCGACGAGTGTGACGTTCGTGCCCGAAAAAGATACGCTCGGATATTTTTTGACCGCGCGCTATTGTTTGTACACCACCGACTCGCACGGAAACGTGCTGCGCGCGGAAATTGACCATCCGCCGTGGCAAGTGCAGCACGCGGAATGTGAAATCGAAACGAATACGATGACGGAACAGATTGGAATCAAATTGAACGGCGCGCCGCATTTGTTGTTCGCAAAAAAAATGGTGATGGTGAATTGGCTGCCCGAGAAAAGGGCTGAGGGATGAGCATTGAGGAATGAGCAAACAGCAATAATTTATATGCTATAATTCGCGCTATAGAACGCTTGTTTCATTTTCATCTCAATTGTATTGCACATTGACCCGGAGGTCGTATGGACCACAGCAACATCAAAGGCTATGTCGTCGGCGAAGTCCGCACGGATGAATTTACGTTTGTGACCAATCGCGAAATCGCGCCGCCGCGTTTGGAATACATCGTCGTTCAAGTCGAAGACCCCGAGCGCGGCATCAAACTCGATGTGCTTTCACAGGTGACAAAACTTTCCGTCTCGTCGCGTTTGCTCGACACATCCCTTTCATACAACGAAGTCGCGCAAATCCTCACGCGCATTTCCACTTCACAGCCCATCATCGTCGGCACCGCCAAAGTGTTGGGTTATCTCGACGGCAGCAGCGTGCGTTTTCCGCGTCACGCGACGATGCCGGGCAATCCCGTCACGCAGGCGCCCGATGAACTTTTGAAAAAATTCTTTTCGCAAGATGTCGAAAGCGGCATTGACATCGGTTCGCTCATCAATCGCGACAACGTGAATGTTTTGTTGAACCCGAACGGTTTGCGGCGGCACATGGCGGTTATCGCGCAAACGGGCGCGGGCAAATCGTACACTGTCGGCGTCATTCTCGAAAAATTGTTGCAGCTCGGCGGCACGATTGTGATTTTTGACCCGAACAGCGATTACGTGAAAATGCGCCGCGATGAAAGTATGCGCGTCACACCCTTCGCGGACCGCATTGATATTTTCCGAATGCCGACAGGACAGGCGGGGCGCATTACCGATGCAGAAATCGGCGGCTCGAAAAAATTTACAATGAAGTTTTCCGCGCTCGAAGTGGATGAAATTTGCGCGATGACCGGCATTCCCGAAACGTCCACCAACATTCGCAAAGCATTGCAGACCGCGCATGATAATTTGCGCGGGCGCGATTACGCGCCGCACGAATACTTGCGCGAACTCGAACGCATTGCGAGCGGCGGCGCGGCGGCGGACGCGATGATGTCGAACGACATGATGCCGCGCGGTCCGGAGAGAAAAAAGGGTGTGACACCGCCGGGCATGGAAGATTTTGAAAAAGCCGCGTACAACAAAGCGAACATTGATTTGGGTTGGGAGGATTTGGGCAGCGCGGCGGATGATGACGAACCTGTCAAGCCCTTTCAAATGAGCGCGTCGGAAAATGCAAATGGCAACAGCGGCAATGGCAAAGCGCCATCGCTTGATGCCGTGTCGGGCGCGCAGAAAGCATTAAAGTACGTCGAACGCATTTCGCGCGTGGACATTTGGGGACACGACGATGTGCCGATTCAAGATTTATTGCGTCCGATGAATTTGTCGGTGCTGGACCTCGCGGGCGTGGACAGTTGGGTGACGGAATTTGTCGTCAACAAAGTTTTGAACGATACGTGGGGCGAAGCGACGACGAATGGTTTGGCGCGTCCGGTATTTTTTATTTTGGAAGAAGCGCACAATTTTGTGCCCGGCGGACAGGGCGCGCGTTCGCAAGCGGCGGGCATCATCAAACGCATCGCCTCCGAAGGACGCAAGTTTGGATTGTTCCTCGTTCTCGTCACACAACGCCCGTACAAAATTCACGGCGATACGTTGTCGCAATGCAATTCGCAAATCATCATGCGGCTCACAAATCCCCAAGACCAACTTGCCATCAAACAATCGTCCGAAGGCATCAGCGAAGGATTGCTCGCGGACTTGCCCGGTTTGAACGTCGGCGAAGCGGTGATACTCGGACCGATTGTGCGCGTGCCGGTGATGGTTCGCATCGGGCATCGTCTCAGCGCGCAGGGCGGCAACGATATTGACGTGGTGAAAGCGTTGGAAGACGCGCGCAGTCAGGTGGTGATTGATAAACGCGAACGTGAAGTGAAACAAGAGCGCGCGAAATTGAAAAAGACGGAATGGGTGGAGGAACTGGACGCGTAGCGCAGGGATAAGGAACGAGCAATGAGGGATGAGAAAAAACTCGGCCGTTTCATTTGCAGCATATCTTTTTTGCTGTGGCTGTCGTTTCTCTTGGCGTGCGCGTCCGCGACTCCAACCCCAAAGCGCGCGCCATTCCCTACCCTCGCGCAGCCACAAGACCACGCGCATCAAGCCCTCACCGACGCGCTCGCCGAATTGGAATATGATTTGGCGCAAGCGCGTTCGTTGTTGGTGTTCATGGCAAAAGCGGACGCGGTGCGCGGGGAATCCAAAAGCGAGTGCGAAACATTCATCCGACAATTGTTGAAAACGAATCCGCAGTACACGCAATTGGGCGCGGCAACGCCGAACGGCGTTTTGTATTGCGATAGCGAAACGCGCGCGCGTCAAGTAAGCGTTGCGGACCGTTTGTATTTCAGCCGCGTCATCAGCGAACATGATTTTGTCGTCGGCGAATATGTGATTGGACGCGTGACGCTCGCGCCTTCGATGGGACTCGCCTTTCCTATTTTGAACGCGGACAAATCCCTGCGCGGGGTCGTCATCGCGCCGTTGAAATTGAGTTGGCTCGCGCAGCGTTTTTCCGAAATCAGCATTCCCGTCACGGGCGAAATGCTCGTGATTGATACGTACGGAAATTTATTGCTGCGTGACCCCGACGCGACGGATTGGTTCGGCAAAAACATTTCCGAAACGCCCATCGGCAATGCGATGCTCACAAAAATTCAAGGCAGCGGCGAATTTGCGGGCGCGGACGGCGAAACGCGCTATTACGAATTTGCATCCCCACAAGCCGCGCGGAAAAATTTGATTGTGGCAGTTGGAATAAAAAAGTAACGAGTAACGAGCGTTGAGCGATGAGTAAAATTTTTCTCTCAATGCTCGTTACTCAATGCTCAATGCTAAACAATATCTTTCAACACTCTTGCGAAGCCATGCCCGAACTCGCGGACAATACAGTTGACCTCACCGTCACCTCGCCGCCGTACTGGAACGCGATTGATTACGACGCGCACGCGCGCGACAAAACGCAAAATTATCGCCCGCGTCAAGAACAAGCGTACGCGGACTATTTGGAATTTCTGAAACGCGTTTTCACCGAAACGCTGCGCGTGACGAAACCGGGCGGACACTGCGCGATTGTGATTGGCACCGTGTTACTGAAAGGTAAACACGTTCCCGTGCCGTATCATGTGACGACGCTGCTCGAAGACATCGGCTGGGAGTTTCATCAAGACATTGTTTGGGCGAAAGTGACAGGCGGCGTGAAACGCGCGGGCGCGACGATTCAGAATCCGTACCCCGGCTATTATTATCCAAACTTGATGCTCGAATACATTTTGCTCTTTCGCAAACCGAGCGAGAAAAAAATGTATGCGGGACGAACGAAAAAAGAGAAAGAACACGACGCGATGGAACTCGACGCGGTGTTCACGCGCGACATTGCCAACAACATTTGGCACATTGCGCCCGTGCCGCCCAATCAACTGCCGCACCCCTGCCCGTTTCCCGAAGAACTCGCGTATCGTCTGATTCGCCTTTTTTCGTACACCGGCGACCTCGTCCTCGACCCGTTCGCGGGCATCGGCACAACCTTAAAAGTTGCGCGCGCGACGAATCGCAATTATGTTGGCTATGAACTCAAGCACGAATACATCAAATACGCGAACAAACGCGTGAACGAAGAATTGAAACTGCGAAAACAGTTGATTGCGGATTTTGTGAAATT
>CALMZO010000196.1 GCA_937870825.1 uncultured Chloroflexota bacterium
AAACACATTCTCGCCATCAACACCGACCCCGACGCGCCGATTCTGTTCAAAGCCGATTACGCAGTGATTGGCGATTTGCATCAGGTTGTTCCCGCCATCACTGCGGAAATTAAAAAACGGCGCGGCTAAATTCGTACCCAAAAAAGATGCGTCAATGTGTATACCATTGGCGCATCTTTTTTTTCAAATTGTAACCTACGTGACAGTCCTGCAATCGTCTTTGGAGTTATAATGCTTGACAATACGTGTTGAGATGAGGCAGGTATGGCAGTCACCGATTACGCCGATTTGGAAATTACGTTGAATCGCTGGAACGCAGACACCTATCGCGTCGAGCTGCGTTACAGTCAGCCCGACAGCGATGTGGACATTCGCCTCGCGCCGAATACGCCCGCGCTGGCAAAATTCGACGCGCTACAGTTGCAAATGCTCGCGCTCGACCCCGCCGCGTACGGCACGCTGCTCGGCGCGAATTTGTTTGGCGACGCGAATGTGAAAACCGCGTTTGAAAAAGCGCGCGCCAACGCGCAGTCGCAAGACGCGTCGCTGCGTCTGCGTTTGTTCATTGACTCCGCCGCGCCGGAACTGCACGCGCTCCGTTGGGAAACACTGCGGGACCCAAACGATGGTTCGTCGCTCGTGACGAGTGAACGCGTCTTGTTCACGCGCTATCTCGCTTCCCAAGATTATCGCCGCGTGCAATTAAAACCGCAGTCGGCGCTGCGCGCACTCGTCTTTATTGCGAATCCCAAAAATCTCGCGGAATACTCGCTCGCGCCCGTTGACGTGAATGGCGAATTGGAACGCGCGAAAAACGCGTTGGGCAACCTCACGCTCACAACACTCGACGCAACACAAAACGCAACGCTCAACGCGCTCACCGAAAAACTGCGCGAGGACATTGACATTCTCTATCTCGTCGCTCACGGCGCGGTGATTGACGGCGAGCCGCGTTTGTATTTGCAAGGCGACGACGGCAACGTAAATGTGGTGAACGGCGGCGAACTCGTCACGCGCATTAGCGAATTGCAAAACGCGCCGCGTCTCGTCGTTCTCGCGTCGTGTCAAAGCGCGAACATGAATACGCAAGATAACGGCGCGCTCGCGTCGCTCGGTCCGCGTCTCGCGGCGGCGGGTGTTTCGGCGGTGATTGCGATGCAAGGCAATATCTCGATGCAGACCGTCGCGCAATTCATGCCCGTCTTTTTCAAAGAGTTACAGCGCGATGGACAAATTGACCGCGCGATGGCAGTCGCACGCGCAGCGGTGCGCGAGAACGCGGATTCGTGGATGCCCGTTTTGTTTCTAAGATTAAAGAGCGGAAAAATTTGGTACGTGCCCGGCTTTGGCGGCGAAAAGAAAAGTTTTGAAAAATGGCCCTCGCTCCTCGACGCGATTCGCGGCGGACGCTGCACGCCCATCATCGGCGCGGGCATTGCGGAATCGCTGCTCGGCTCGCGTCGTGAAATTGCCGCGCATTGGGCGGAAGAATTTCGTTTTCCGCTCGCGCCGTTCGCGCGCGAAGATTTGCCCGAAGTCGCGCAGTATCTTGCCGTGAATCAATCGCCGATTTTTCCGCGCGAAGGGTTGGGAAAATTTTTGCGCGCGCAAATGTGGCAGCGTTATGGTTCCCAACTCGCGCCCGATTTGCAAAACGCGAAACTGCCGCAATTGATTTCCGCCGTCGGCGAACTGAATCGCAAACGCGATGCGAGCGACGCGCACGCGGTCCTCGCGGCGTTACCATTTCCGGTCTACATCACGACAAATCCCGACAATCTTTTGGCGGACGCGCTGCGCGCGGCGGGCAAAGACCCGCAGGTGGAATTGTGCAAGTGGAATGAGGACATGAACACCGAATCCATTTACGAACGCGAACCCGATTATCGTCCCGACGAAAAACGTCCGCTCGTGTATTGTTTGTTCGGACAATTCAGCGACTTGGATTCGATGGTGCTGACGGAAGACGATTATTTTGATTATCTCATCGGCGTCACGTCGAACAAGGATTTGATTCCCGGCGTCGTTCGGCGCGCGCTCGCGGACACCGCGTTACTCTTTCTCGGTTTTCAATTGGACGATTGGAATTTTCGCGTGTTGTATCGCAGCATCATGTCGCAGCAGGGCGGCAATCGGCGCAAACGTCACGCGCACATCGCCGCGCAAATTGACCCCGAAGAAGGACGCATCCTCGAACCCGAACGCGCGCGCCGCTATCTCGAAAGTTATTTCGGCGACGCGGACATTAGCATCTATTGGGGCAGCGCGGAGGATTTTGTGAGAGATTTGCAGAGGCAGGCGGCCAAGTAGGAATTGATAATTGAATGAAAGATAATTATTCAGACTCATACGAAGAATCATATGGACATATTGGTCACTTCTATTATCACACTTGTTGCGGCTCTTATCGGCGCAGGAGCTGGTTGGTACGCAAACGAACGAACACGAAAAAGCCAAGACGCTGAAACCAAAAATAAAGTCGTTAAAGCATTGTTGTCACAAGCAACAATTGCCGAGAAAATTTCTCGTGTTAACGCAACTGCGACTGATGGAAAGGACTTGGGGCATGTGATGCCGGTTCAGTTTCCGACGATCCCATTTGATACCGCACTATTTTCAGTTGATTCAATTGCCGTCTCACCTGATACGCATGAAGCCGTTCAAGAGTATTATGCAAAAGCGGTCGAATTGAACGCTCTTGTCTATGCCTTGCTTGAACTTCCAAGCGACAAATCCTTTTTTGATCAGACTGGCACTTTTCGTCATCTGAATAGTCAGGTTACTGAGGTAATGCCTGAGCTACTTCAGAAAATGGTTGCGTGCCTAAATAAGGAATTTGAAACATTGACCTTAATCGGTCCTGCCAATCCCATGAGCCGAACTTTTGAGTTGATTCAAGCGTTAGTTGCACAAAACAATGTTCTTGTATCCGAACATGGCTACGATGAATTGGCGGCTGACGGTATTTTGGTGGACGACGTGCTGGCTGGAGTGCAAACTGGAATTGTGGTTGAAGATTATCCTGATTATTACAAAGGACCTTGTGTGCTTGTTTTACAGTACGATTTGCAACATGAACCAATTCATGTCTTGTGGGGCATACCGAAAGGCAAATTGTCCCCTGCCGTCGTCATTACCGCGTACAGACCTGATTCAGCAAAGTGGACGAATGATTTTATGAGGAGAAAGAAATGAAAAGCAAACGAACAACGAAACTTGTACATGAAGGAGAATATGCGGCTGAAGTGGATGTTCAACTCATTGATTCACCGGAAGGATGGGGACCTTATTTATCATTGGATGACGCGAGGAAACTTGACCAAGTGCGGGATGCCTTACGCAGAGGTGATTTGAAACAAGCGAGCAAGTTTGCGCGTGTGTACCGCTTAATGCCGATTCCTGCTTGAGTGAGTCCAATCTCCAATCTCCAATCTCTCACCATGCCCAACCCCCGTCCCAATCCCTACATCGGTCCGCGTTCGTTTCGCACCGGCGAAAAAATGTACGGGCGCGAACGCGAGACGCTTGAACTGCTCGACCTCATCATCGCCGAGCGGATTGTTTTGCTGTACTCGCCGTCGGGCGCGGGGAAAACGTCGCTCATCCAAGCCGCACTGTTTCCCAAATTGCGCGAAGAAGGATTCAATGTTTTGCCGCCGCTGCGTGTGAGCGCGCAGGTGCCGGTCCTGCCTGCGCCCGAATCCAAGTCCGTTGCGAGCGGGTTGGCAACGAATCGGTTCGTGCTTTCGACACTGCTTTCGTTGGAAGAAAATTTGCCGAAAGAAAAACGATTGTCGCTGGCAAGCCTTTCACGTTTGACCTTTGAAGAGTACTTGCGACAACGCGCGGACTTGAAGGACACGAGTCCCGTTCTCCTCTTTGACCAGTTCGAAGAAATTCTCACCATCGAGCCGATGAACGTCGCCGCCAAACACGAATTTTTTGAACAAATCGGCGAAGCGTTACGCAATCGCGAACGCTGGGCATTGTTCTCGATGCGCGAAGATTATCTCGCGGGGCTCGACCCGTACATCAAACCGATTCCCACGCGTTTCGGCACAACGTACCGGCTCGATTTGTTGGGCGTGAATGCGGCGCGTGAAGCGATTCAAAAACCCGCGCGCGACGGCGGCGTCAATTTCACCGACGCGGCGGCGGACAAACTCATTAACGATTTGCGGCAGGTGCATGTGCAGCGTCCTGACGGCACGATGGAATTGCAGCCGGGGTTGTACGTTGAACCGGTGCAGCTGCAAGTCGTGTGCTTGCGCTTGTGGAACAATATCTCGGCGACACAAAACGAAATTGTCGCGAGTGACATCGAGGACGTGGGCGACGTCAACAGCGCACTCGCGAGTTATTATGAATTGCGCGTGCTGGCGGTTTCGATGGCGACAGGCGAATCGGAACGCGCCGTGCGTGAATGGTTTGACCGTCAACTCATCACCGAGCAAGGCATTCGCGGCCAGGTGCTGATGGAACCCGAACGCAGTCGCGGGTTGTTGAATACCGCGATTCGCATGTTTGAAGACGCGCATCTCGTGCGCGCGGATGAGCGGCGCGGTGCGACGTGGTTCGAACTCGCGCATGACCGTTTGATTGAACCGATTCGCGCGAGCAACGTCGCGTGGTTTCAGAAAAATTTAAGCGCGCTGCAACAGCAGGCGATTTTGTGGGAACGGCAGGGGCGCCCCGATGGACTTGTGCTGCGCGGGCAGGCGTTGACCGACGCGGAAACATGGGCGCAAGCGCACGCGAACGAATTGACGCCCATCGAGCAAGCATTCTTGAGCGAATGTCGTCAGGCGCGCTTGATTCGTGAACAGGAAGCAAAACAAAATCGCCGCATCCGGTATCTGGCGATTGGCGCGACGGTGTTGAGCGTGATTGCGTTGCTCGGCATTATTGGCGCACTATTGGCATTGAATCAGCTCGGCGGCGCGTTGAGCGAAACAGATAAAGCGCGCGGCATCGCCGAGGCGAACGAAAAATTGGCGAATCAAGAAAAAGAGCGCGCGGTCACGCAAGACCGCGTCGCAAAAATGACGGCGGGCGCGCTTTCGCAGTTGGACGTGGACCCGGAAACGAGTTTGCTCCTCGCCACGCAAGCGTACAACACGATACAGGATATTGAAACGGATGACGCACTGCGTCAAAGCGTGAACGCGTCACGCCTGCGCGGCTCATTACGCGGACATGCAGGCAGTGTAACGGCTGTCACGTCGAGTCTCGACGGCAAAATGTTTGCCACCGCGTCAGGCGACGGTACGGTGAAACTTTGGGACGCGGCGAACGGGAAAGAAATCCGCACATTGGGCGAACCGGGCGCGCCCGTGTGGGGCGTCACGTTCAATTCCGACGCGACAAAATTGATTGCGACAGCGGAAGATGGAATCGTGCGCGTGTGGGATTTGGCGAAATGTTCCGCGCAGGAATGTCCCGCGTTGGAAATCAAAGCGAGTGATGCGCCGATATGGAACGCGGTCTTGGCTCCGAATGAGGAATGGTTTGCGACAAGCGGCAATGACGGAAACATTCAAATTTGGCAAACGGCGGACGGCGTAAATGTGCGGACGTTGGAAGGACACAAGGGCGATGTCAATTCCGTTGCGGTGAGTCCTGATGGCTTGGCGCTGCTTTCCGCGAGCAATGACCAAACCGCGCGCCTTTGGAATTTGACGCAGTGCGACGAACAAACCTGTCCCTTTCAAGAAATTGCCGGACGCGCCGCGTTTTGGTCTGCCGCGTTCAGTCCCGACGGCACCGCATTCGTGTTGGGCAGCGACGACCAGACCGCGTACAAGTACGACCGTGAAACATTGACCATCACCAATTATCTGAGCGGACATTCGGACGCGGTGTTTAGCGTCGCGTACAGTCCTGACGGAAAATATATTGCGACGGGCAGTCGCGACGGCACCGCGCGCATTTGGAACGCGACGACGGGACAAGCGCTCACGCCGCTGCGCGGCCATCAAGATACCGTTTGGAATGTCACGTTCAGTCCCGATAGCAAACTGGCTCTAACCGCGAGCGCAGACCAAACCGCCAAAGTGTGGACAATTTTGAACGGGTTGGAATTACGCATCTTGCGCGAACATCGCAATCGCGTCCTCGACGCGGAATACAGCGGCGACGGCAAACGCATCATCACCGTCAGCCAGGACGGCACCGCGCTGGTGTACGATGCCGCGACGGGTGAGACGATATACATTCTTGCGGACCACACGGGTTGGGTGACGGGGGGCGCATTGAATCAAGACGGCACCCGCGCAGCGACGGCGAGCTTGGACGGGACGGTGCGCGTTTGGGATTTATCGGAATGTGCAAACAACTGTACGGCGTTCGACCCATTGTCCCTCAAAGCCGAAGGACATGATGTCGTCTTTAGTCCCGATGGAAAATTCATTGCGATTGCGACAGCGGACGGACGCGTTCTCGTGTACGATTTCGCAAGCGGCAAAGTGAAGCTCACGTTTAAGATCAGTGAAAGCAATGTCTTGCATGTGGAATACAGCCGCGATGGAAAATGGCTCGTCACCGCGAGTGAAGATGGCATCGCGCGCCTGTGGGATGTTGCGACGCTGCTCAACCCAGGTGAGAATGCCGGAACGCCAAAAATGATTTTAGAAGAACACGGCGGCGTAGTGCGCGACGCGAATTTCAATCCCGACGCGACATTGCTTGTCACCGCGAGCGATGACCGCACCGCGCGCGTATGGGATGTTGCCACAGGCAAAGAAAAATTTCAATTGCGCGGACACACGGGACCCGTCAACGCGGCGGCGTTCAGCCACGACGGAAAGTGGATTGTCACCGCGAGTTCGGATAAAACCGCGCGCATTTGGGACGCCGCTACCGGGAACGAAACTGCGATTCTGCGCGGACACACGGACAAAGTGCAGAGCGCGGAATTCAGTCCGGACGACCAATTTATTTTGACCGGCAGTTCGGACCGCACCGCGCGTATCACGCTCGCCAACATTGCGCGCGTTTTGGAATTGGCGCAGCAGTACGCCACACGCGCCCTGTCGTGTGACGAATGGCAAACCTTGTTGGGGGACGCGAACTATTGTCCGGGCGGCGGCGTTGCCCAAAACGTAAACCCTTATCCGACGCTCGCGCCGATTACGCGCGCCGCCGTTGTGCCATTCACCCCGCGTCCCATCGAGGGCGCAACCGAAATTCCGCCGACAGCAACACAGGAGACATCCACTTCCGAACCCGTCGCCACATTCACGCCAACAACCGTTGCCACGAACGCCGCGTCGCCAACCGTGATACCCACCACAGGCAGTTTGTCCACACCATCAGGCGGTAGTGGAGCAACGCGAACACCAACGGTTCGACCGCCAACACCAACCCCATCGCTCGCGCCCGGCGTGTACGTTTCTAAAATTGTTTTTGTGCCGCTCAACCCCGGCTCGTCTCCGGCAAGTGGTCAATTTCATGTGACGTTTCTTAACACGACCGGCACCGAACAAGGCGTCGTGCGTTGGAAAGTTTTGATTTTTGAACCCGGCAATTCCAAATCCGTCGGTGACACCATCGGTCTCGACAAAAAGTTTCCGCCCGAAACATCCGAACACATCGCCGGTCCCTATCGCATCGGTCTGGGACAATGCCAAACTTTTATCGGCAAAGTTGTGTCCGAAGACAACGAGTCTCGCCAAACGCCGTATCTCAATCTGAATGCACAAGAAGCGAGTGTCGAATTTCAAATGTGTCCGTGATGTTTTCAGGTCCTTTATGCGTGATTTCCCCTGGTTCTTTGGTTCCTCCGTTCCGAAAACAAAGGGAAATCCATGAACTGCGGAAACTTGCATCATCACGCTCGTCGAAACAAATCATGTCTGATTCTTTTCATCGAAAATTTTTTGAACGCTTGCGTTCCGCGCCAAAATCCATTCTTGGTTTCTTGGTTGTACTGGTCATTGCAGGTGCCATCAATCTCGCGCTCGGCGCGCCCGTCAATTTGTATCTCACCATCGCGCTCATGCTCGGCGCGGCGCTCTTGTTGTGGCTGCGGTTTGTTGATGCCAATTTCACACAACATCGCATCCGCGCAACCTTTCGCACCGCAGACCAATGGCCCATTCTGTCACGCGTGTATCCGCTCTACAAATGGGTGGACTTGTATCGCGCGTGCGAAACGGTGAAGCAAACGTACACGGCGCAAACGGTTCTGCTCACCGAACACAACATGCCGCTGAAATATCTGCTGCAAGAAAATTTATGGGAAAGTTTAAAGATGCCGCTGAAACCCCCGACGCTCATGCCGCGCAAGGTTTCACCGACCGAAGAAATTTTTTTACCGTCGGACACGTTGTGGTTGGTGCGCGACGACAAAACGCTGCCGCAGGGCGCCATCCTGCGCGTGCATTTGATTTCATACAATCAAATGGTGCAGTTGGAAGTCGCAGCGCCCGATTCCGGCGACGCGACGAAAATTCTTGACGCGATTTTGGAACGCGCTTCCAGCCACAGCATCTATCGCCAGCACATCATCACGCCCGTCTTTCAAAAACAAATCAAATCGTCTTTTCGGGACGACGAAGGCAACCTCGGTTTCGATTTGCTCTTTGAACCCGACCCGATGGTGACGGACGAAAAAATTATTTTGGATGAAAACGTGCGCCGCGTCGTCGAACGCACGGTGATTGATTTTCACACGCGCCGCGCGGAATTGATGGAGTACGGTTTGCCCGGACGACGCGGCATTTTGTTTTACGGTCCGCCCGGCACCGGGAAAACGTACACCTGCAAATACATCGCGCACAAATTGGACACCGCGACGACGATTATTGCGACGGGCCACGCGCTCACGCAAATCAAAGCCGTGTGCGATTTGGCAAAAATGTTTCAACCGAGTTTGGTGATTCTCGAAGACGTAGACTTGATGTTTTCCGAACGCGAAGTCAATCCGTACACGCCGCTGCTCGGCGATTTGCTTGACGAACTCGACGGCTTTCAACAAAACGACCAAATCATTTTTGTTCTCACGACAAACGCGATTGAACGCGTCGAAGGCGCGATTAAAAATCGTCCGGGGCGCATCAGCCAATGCATTTATCTCGGACCGCCCACGCCGAAACTGCGCCGCGAATATCTGAGCGTGCTGTTGAAACCGTACAATACAAACGCGGTGAATCTCGACCACATCGTTTCGGAAACCGAAGGCGTGAGTCAAGCATTTCTCAAAGAAATGATTTTCCGCGCGGTGCAAATCGCGACGGAACGCAATCTTGACGGCGAAGGCGTGGTCATGCAGCAAAAAGACATTTCCACCGCGATTGGTGAAATGACGGCAGGCGGTGGACGTTTCGGCAAGCGCATCATTGGCTTTCAGGTGGAACCGTGAACAATCACCGCGACCGCAAAATTTATTTGTGCGCGCCCGTCAACGCGCTCGTGGAAGGAATCTACGAAGAAAAAATTCCGTTCCGCGAAATTAAACAACACGGCGATTTCGGACTCGGCACCTTTGACGATTTGGACGGCGAAATGGTGATGCTCGACGGGCAAATTTTTCAAATCAACGCGCAAGGACGCGTCACGCGCGTGCCCGACGACGCGCTCACGCCGTTCGCGTGCGTGACGTTTTACAAACCATTCAGCCGCGATGTTCTCGAACGCGAATTGTCGTACCCGCAATTTTTGGAATGGCTCAACGCGCTCTTGCCGTCGCCCAACATTTTTTACGCGCTGCGAATTGACGGAACATTTTCGTACATCAAAACGCGTTCCGTGCCGAAACAGGAAAATTATCGCCCGCTCGTCGAGGTCACCAAGGAACAACCGACGTTTGAATTTACCAACATTTCAGGAACGCTCGCCGGATTTTTCACGCCGACGTACATGAGTTCGTTGAGCGTACCGGGCTTGCACTTGCATTTTCTTTCGGACGATGTACAGCACGGCGGACACTTGCTCGAATGTTGTCCACGCAACATACGCGTCGGCGTTCAAGCGATTCATCACTTGGAACTTGCATTGCCGCTGAGTTTGGATTATCTGACCGCGAATTTTTCGCGTGATGTGAAAAAAGATTTGGACAAAGCGGAAAAATGAACGACCTTCTCTATTTCAACGGCATCAACGCGTCCACCGGCGAATACCTCACCCCCCCCTTGCGGGCGGAGGAACTCGCGCAGCTCGCGCGCGGGGAAACCATTCCGCCGACGCAGCTGTTGGAATTTCAATGGCGCAAACAGCAAGCTCAAGACCATCTCGGCGTCAAAGAGGGCGTGGACGCGAACGATTTGGCGCAAGCGGGCTGGGGCGTCATTTTCGCGCACGATGCCGACGCCGCGCTGCATGATGCGCTGCGCGAATTGTTGGAACACCGCAAAGCGCAAGCGAACCAAATCAAAGACCGCTATCGTGAGTACACCTATCGTCCCGGCGAGAGCAAAAATCTTTTCCTCACGCGCAACGGCGCGGGTCCCGGCGCGGTGGACCCGGACAAAGTGCCGTACTATTTGCTCATCGTCGGCGACCCCGAAAGGATTCCGTACAGCTTTCAATCCGAACTCGACGTCGCGTACGCGGTGGGACGCATTCATTTTGACACGAACGCCGAATACGCCCAGTACGCCCAAAGCGTCGTGCGCGCGGAACGCGATGATTTTTCGTTGGCAAAACGCGCGGCATTTTTCGGCGTGGCGAATCCCGACGACCCCAACACGCAATCGAGCGCGGAACGTTTGGTGAAACCGCTCGCGGAAAAAATGTCCGCGCAAAAAAACGATTGGACGTTCGATTCGTATCTCGTCAAAGGCGCAACAAAATCGAAACTCGAAGGATTGCTGAAAAATGAAACGCCCGCGTTCTTGTTCACGGCAAGTCACGGCGCGGGTTTTGAAATCGGCGACGCGCGGCAGTTCAAACAGCAGGGCGCGTTGATTTGTCAGGACTGGGACGGACCCGTCGCGATGAAAGGCAAGCCGATTCCGCAAACCATGTATTATGCGATGGACGACGTGACGGGCGACGCGCACTTGCACGGCTTGATTGCGTTTCACTTTGCGTGTTTCGGCGCGGGAACCCCAAAGTACGACGAATACTCGCATTTGAAAGCGAACGTGCGCGAACGTTTTCAAATCGCGCCGAGTTCGTTCGTCGCCAAACTGCCGAAAAAATTATTGGCGCATCCGAAAGGCGGCGCGCTCGCGGTGATTGGTCACGTAGACCGCGCGTGGGGTTCGTCGTTTTTGTGGAACGCCGCTGTCGAACAATTGAGTACGTTTGAAAGCGCGCTTACGCGTGTGTTGAACGGTTCGCCCATCGGCGCGGCGATGGAATATTTCAACGCGCGCTACGCGGAACTCGCGGTAAGTTTGAGCAGCGATTTGGAAAATCTCAAACTCGGCAAAAAGGTGGACGCGCAGCAGTTGGCAAACATTTGGACGGCGAACAACGATGCGCGCGGTTACGTCATTCTCGGCGACCCCGCCGTCCGTTTGCGCGTCAACGGCAAAACATCGCACCCTCCGCTCGAACGCGAATCGCTCACACTCAATATCCCCTCTGACGCGAAATTACATGTTGACAAATTGGATGCAACGTTAGAAAAATTGGAAAACCAAATTTCGGAACTGGCTGTTACCTTGAAAGAATTACGCGCCGCAATCAAGAATAGTGACAGTTGACGTTTCACCATATTTCCTTTCTTTCCCTTGCGCCCAAACAGAGGGAAATCAGGGAATGAAGGGACTATTGCGTCAAACGTACTCTGTCACCAACAAGGAGCAAACACCATGAATCTCGCCATTCTCTCGTTCGTGAATTTGGGGCGCAGTGACGCGTATCTCTCGGTCGAGGATGCCAGCGGCGAACTGCAATTCGTCGCGAAAATTTTGCCTGGCACCGTTGCGCGGCAAGCATCTGCGTCCGGTCTGAAATGGAATGTCATTGCCAGCGATTCGTACCAAATTTCTGCCGACGACAAGAATCAAGTGTACTTGATTGGCAGTAACGGCGTCTATGCCGTTGCCGGTACCGAGCCGCTGACTGCCGAGAGCGGCGTCAAACCCACCGACTCGGAATTTCCGACATATATCGGCGGCGGATAAATTTGGCGCGTTCGCGTTTCATGGAAAATCTTGACGCCTATCTCCCGCAAGATCGCCGCGCGGCATTGACGCGCGGGGAAACACTGCCTGACCATGCGTTGGGCAGTGTTTTGTTTGCGGACATTTCGGGCTTTACACCGCTCACCGAAGCGTACACGCGCGCCTTGGGTATTCGACGCGGCGCAGAAGAATTGACGCGCCAACTGAATCGCGTCTACGACGCGCTTATCGCGAAAATCGAAACATTCGGCGGCAGCGTTATCACGTTTTCGGGCGACGCAGTAACGTGTTGGTTCAGGGATGAGTTGAAGGGCGCGCGGGAGGAAAAGCATATGGAACCGGGGAACTCATCCCTCATCTCCAGCCAAGCGAATCATTCCTCAGCTCTCGCTTTGTCCTGCGCGTTCGCGTTGCAAGAAACGATGCGCGAATTTTCTGCGGTGCATTTGCCCGATGGGAGTACAACCGCGCTTGCGCTCAAGGTTGCGGTGGCGAACGGCACAGTGCGGCGTTTTGTCGTCGGCGACCCAACCATTCGACGGCTTGACGTGATTGCGGGAAACCCCGTTGCGCGCACCGCGTTGGCAGAACATCTCGCGCACGCGGGCGAGATTTTGCTTGACCTACCGAGCGTCGAAATCTTGGGACCCACCCAACTTGAGATTTCAGAATGGCGCACCGACGACGCGACGCAAGAAAAATTTGCGGTGGTGAAAAATTTTCGCGCCGCCGTCCCTCCTCGCTCTACGCCTCCTCCCACCTCCGACGTGCCGCCTGAAATTCTCAAGACATGGCTCCACGCGGGCATGTATGAGCGCACGCAAGCGGAAGGCGAAGCATTTCTCACCGAGCTGCGTCCCGTCGTCGCACTCTTTGCGCGTTTTCTCGGCATGGAGTTTGAAAACGATGACCACGCGGGCGAAAAATTGGACAACTTGATTTCGCGTGTGCAGCAAATTCTCGCGCGTTATGACGGCGCGCTGCTCGAGCTTACCATCGGCGACAAGGGCAGTTATTTTTACGCCACGTTCGGCGTGCCGCACGCGCACGAAGACGATGCGCGCCGCGCGGTGTACGCGGCGCGCGAATTGTTTCCGTTGTGCAACGAGTTGGGATTTTTGCAGCCGCTGCAAGTGGGCATCAGTCAAGGTGTGATGCGAATCGGCGGCTATGGCAGCGCCACACGCCGCATGTACGGCGCGCAAGGCGATGAAGTCAATCTCGCCGCGCGATTGATGACCGAAGCCGCGCCGGGCGAATTGTTGATTAGCGGGCGCATTCAAGCTGCCGTCGCGAACGATTTTGATTTAGAGCCGCTGCCGCCGATTCGTCTCAAGGGCAAAGCGGAACCATTACTGCCGTTCGTCGTGCAAGGACTGCGCGATACGCGCGTGTACGAATTGCAAGAGGCATACTATACGCTGCCGATGATTGGGCGCGAACCCGAAGCCGCGCGCGTGTTTGAAAAATTGGAATTTGCGCGGCGCGGGCAAGGACAAATTGTCGGCATTACCGCGCCTGCGGGCATGGGTAAATCGCGGCTCACGGCGGAATTGATTCGCGCGATGCGCCGACGCGGCGAGTCCACATACGGCGGCGAATGTCAATCGTTCGGCGAAAACATTTCGTACTTGGTATGGACGCCGATATGGCGCGCGTTTTTTGGAATTGATTCCAAAGCGCCGCTGCGGCGTCAGCTCCGCACGCTCGAAAACGAACTTGCAGAACTCGTCCCCGAACGCATGGATGCGCTGCCACTGTTGAGTACGGTGCTGCACTTGCCATTGCCCGAAAATGATTTCACCCGCGCGCTCGAACCCGAATTTCGCAAGTCCGCGCTAGAGGCATTACTGCTCGATTGTGTACGTGCGGCGGCACAAGAAACGCGCGCGGCGAATCAAGCAATTTTATTTGTCGTCGAAGACGCGCATTGGATTGACCCCGCGTCGCGTGAATTGTTGGAATTGCTGGCGGCGAGTATTTCAGAATTGCCTGTGTTCATTGCGCTAACGTATCGCCCGCTCGAAGCCGACGATGCGCCGCTGCAAAGAATCGAAACGCTCGAACATTTTACGAAAATCACGCTCGGCGAATTGACGGACGCGCAAGGCGAAGGATTGATTCGCGCGAAACTCGCGCAGCACGCGCCCGAAAACACCGCGCCGATTCCAACGGGGTTGATTGAACGCATCACCGCGCAAGCGCAAGGCAATCCGTTTTATATCGAGCAGCTGTTGGATTATTTGCACGACCGTGGAATGAATCTGCGTGACCCGGAAGCATTGCAGAAAATCGAACTGCCCAACACACTGCATCGCCTCGTTCTGAGCCGCATTGACCAATTGAGCGAGCGTCAACAATTGACATTAAAAGCCGCGAGCATCATCGGGCGTTGGTTCAGCGTCGCGCACTTGTGCGGCTACTTTCCGCGCGTCGGTGCATTGGCGCAAGTGGAGAATGACCTCGCGGTGTTGCAAAAATTTGATTTGACGGTGCGCGACCAAGCCGCTCCTTTGGCAAGTTCAGGAGAACTCGCGTACCTGTTCAAACATCTCGTCACGCAGCAAGTCGCATATCAAGCGCTCGCGTATGCAACCCGCGCGCAACTGCATGAAGCGTACGCCTATTTTTTAGAAACGCAGACGAATGCCGCGCCGCATTTGGACGTCATCGCATACCATTTTGACCACAGCGAAAATTTGCCCAAGCGCCGCGAGTATTTGCGCCGCGCGGGTGAAGCGGCTGCCGCGCGTTTTGCGAACGTCGAGGCGATTGATTATCTGACGCGTGCGTTGGCATTGGTGACCGAACCGGCCGAACGCTGTGCGCTGCTCACAACACGCGAACGTGTATTCGACGTTTTGGGTGAACGTGAAAAACAACGCGCCGATTTGGCGGAACGCGCGGCGCTTGCGATTCAATTGCAGGATGTTGTGGAACAAATCAATACCGCAGTGCGGCAAGGATGGTTCGGCGAGCGCACCGGCGCGTACGATGAGGCGATGCGCGCTGCACAAAACGCGCTGGCATTGCTTGACAAGTTCGAACTCGAAAACATGGACCAAGATGGTTTGCGCGGCGAGGCGCACGCGTTGTGGGGACAGGCGTTGTGGGAAAAAGGGGAACCGCGTGCCGCGCGTCAACAACTGGAACGCGCCTTGGAGTTTGCGCGCGCGGCGGATGATTTGAGCAGTCAAGCGCGAGCGTTAGATTTGCTGGGCACGATTGCGCGTTTTCTTGGCGAATATGCGGAGGCGCGCAAATTACATGAACAAGCTTTACCTCTTGCGCGACAAGCGCAAGACCGCCGCCGCGAGTGGCTGACGCTGAACGATTTGGCTACCGTCTCCCACACGCTCGGCGATTTGGAACAAGCATTGGGGTTCTACATGCAAGCACTCGACATCGTGCATGACATTGGCGACCGGCACGGCGAATCCACTTTGCTGAGTAATATCGCGGTGGTCTACAATGACGATGGTGGATACGACCGCGCGCTGAGTGTTTACGCGCAGGCGCTGGCAATCGCCAATGCGATTCAGGATCGAAAAGGAGTGCTGCGTATCCTCGTCAATCTTGGTGAAACCTATCGCTTGGTTGCACAGTTGGGCGAAGCGCGCAGGTACTCGGAGCGCGCAGAAACTCTTGCGCGGGAATTGGGCGACCGTGTTGGAGAGGAAATCAGCTTGATGAATTTCAGTGTCATCGAGCTGGCGCACGGGGATTTGGATATGGCAGACGATAGGGCTCGCCGCGCATTGGACCTCATCAACGTTACGAGTCGCCGGGCAAGTAAAGCCTTTGTGTTAAACACGTTGGGGCAAATTGCACTCGCGCGCGGTGAAATGGAAAATGCCGCGCAGCAATTTGAACACGCGCGCAATGTGTGGGAAGCGCTCGAACCGTTGGCGGATAGTTTGGACGCGTACGCGGGTTTGGCGCAAGTGGCACTCCAACGCGACAACGCATCCGACGCGTTATCTCACGTTGAAAAAATTTTGGCGTACCTCGACGCGCATCCTGCGCAGCGCGGCGACCCTGCCGCGCTCGCCGCGTCGCTCACCGCGTATCGCGTCCTCGAACGCGCAGAGGATTCACGCGCGCGCGCTGTTTTGGAAACGGCGTTCAACACCCTGCAAGCGCGCGCGGAAAACATCGCGGACGAAACTTTGCGGCGTTCATTTTTGGAAAATGTGCGCGCCCATCGCGAATTGCGCGACGCGTTTCGCGCATCAAATGTTCGAGCTGCCCCGTAGATTCAAATCCATTATTTTTTGCGCGGCTTGGCGTCGCCGCTGTGAGAAACGCCTTGCGCGCCGCCTTTGTTCAGTCCCTTGCTCAAACCGATTTCCGTGCGCTTGCGCGTTCCCTTTGTCGTGCCCGCGCCGCTGCCTTTGTGCGCCGCTTTGTTCAGTCCTTTGTTTGCATTCTTGTTGTTCGCGCCAACATTCCCGTCGCTTTGCTTATTGCTCATTCGTTTGCTCCTCTTGCTTTACTTGAAGTTGTTC
Organism: uncultured Chloroflexota bacterium; assembly: GCA_937870825.1. Lineage (GTDB taxonomy): Bacteria > Chloroflexota > Anaerolineae > UBA4142 > SHND01 > SHND01. Next base: position 16,583 of record CALMZO010000196.1, read on the forward strand.
GCGCAGCCAGGCGATGCGGTCCTGCCGCGCGGCGCTCTCGTTTGTAAAGTAATGGTCTGTGTCATATTCTTGAATGCGTTTCGGTGAACTGCCCGCGTGCGCAAACGCGTTTGCATTTTCAGGCGGAAACACTTCGTCGTTGCGCGCGATTTGATAAAAGACAGCCGCGTGTCCCGCATGGCGCACAAAGCCGTTCGGGTCAATCGGCTCGACGGAGGCGCGATACGTCGCGAGCGCACTGCCCTGCAAGTTGGGCATGTTCGCCGTCATCACATCCGTGAAACTGCCGCTGCCTGCCATCAAGACGAACGCTCTAATGCGTTTTTCGACGCCGGATAAAATTCCGCCCAAGAGCGCGCCGAAACTGTGACCGACGTACCCGATGTAGGTGGCGGCGATGTGCGGCTGTTCAATGACCCAATCCACCGCGCGACGCAAGTCAATCACGATTTTGGTAAATAACTCACGGTTGCGATTCAGCTCACTCACCTGTGGAATCCAGGTGTCCACTTTCGACCACGGGGCTTCAAGCAACAGCGCGGCAATGCCCTGCTGCGCGAGTGCAATGGCTTCCTCTAAAAACGTTTCGCGTGTGCCGGGTGCGGGATGCACGTAAATCACCGCAGGAAATGGACCTTTGCCGCTTGGCATGACCCAATACGCGTTCATCGTTTCATTTGCGGGAGTGGTGAACACCATGTCGGTGAGGGAAACGCCGTCGCGCTTGGTTTCGCCGACGCGTTTTTGCGTCAACGGTTTGGACGCGTCATAGTGAAATTGTTTTTCCGGTTCGGGCGTTGGCATAAAGTATGCTCCACTAGAAATCTTGCCAGCCGTGCGCGTCGGCAAACGCGGCAGCATCAAAAAAACGCGGTGCAGCCTTTTCGTGCTGCACCGCATCCCGTCGCGCGGGTAACACCGCGCGCGCAGCAGGCGTCACCCCATCCGATTGACGCCGTCATTGTACCGTATAAAGGTCAGCGTCCATAGACCGGGAGTAAGGGCAGAATCCCCTGCATATGTTTCAATTCCGTATTTGCACAACGGAATTCGTTTAGGCGCGTTCTTCGGGTTTCGTCACATCGGGAACGTCTTCGCCAAGTGCGGTGGCAAGGTCAATTTGATGCTCTTGCTCTTGCACCAAAATTTCGCGAATCTGTTCGGCGATGGCGTACTCGCCTAACGCTTCAGACTGCCGCACGCGCTCGCGATAATTTTTCACCGTTTCGTTTTCATTCTCCAAATCAAAGCGCAGCATGTCCTCTGCTTCTTCGGACGTTTTCACGGGCTTGGGCGTCACCGTCGGCATGCCGCCGAGGTAATCAATTTGTTTGGCAATGATGAGCGCGTGTTGTAACTCTTCGCCCGCGTGCTTTTCCAATTCTTGCGCAATTGTCATGTACGCCGCGCCTTTCAACACTTGCGAGTAATTGACGTACGCGATAATGGCTTGATATTCGCGCGCCAAATCCTCATTCAGCGCGGCGATTAATTTTTTACGCGTCATGTTGTCGTCCGTCGCGCGCAGTGTTTCCTGTCCGTTATGCGGCTTGGTTTGTAATTTCATGTCTGCTCCTTGTTTATGCTTTCTCCAAGATTTCTAACGATGCCGCAGGGAAAATGGTACGCTTGAGATTTTTGTTTGTGATAGAATCGCCGTGTGAATGATTTCCGGACCAAAAATAATGTTCCATCGAAGCATTTGCGGCGCGCGCGAACTTGACCCCGCGCACTTGGATGGGAACGGTCTTGGCGGCGAATTCCGCCATGGCTGTGCAACAAAGAACAATCTGAACTCGAATGCGCAACCGTGCCGCGCCCTTTCAGGAGAATACAATGGCAGAGGAACAAGAGAAAAAACAAGCAACAGAAAAACCCGAAGTGAAAGACCAACTCGTCGAAACCAAACACAGCATTACGTTGAACGGTCAAACGATTGCGTACACGGTGACGACGGGCACATTGGTGTTGAAAGAGGAGGCGGAAAAAGACGGCGCGTCAGAGGGCGAAAAACCCAAGGCGTCGTTTTTTTTCATTGCGTACACGCGCGACGATGTTGAGAATCCGCGCACGCGTCCGCTCACGTTTTCGTTCAACGGAGGACCCGGTTCGTCGTCGGTGTGGTTGCATCTCGGCGTGTTGGGTCCGCGCCGCGCGGCAATGACGGACATTGGCGATTTGCCGCCGCCGCCGTATCAACTGGTTGACAATGAATTTTCGCTGCTCGACGAAACGGATTTGGTTTTCATTGACCCCGTTGGCACCGGGTACAGCCGCGCGGTGACGGGCGAAAAAGGCAAAGACTTTCACAGCTTCAAAAAAGATATTGAATCGGTGGGCGATTTCATTCGTTTGTACACCACGCGCACGCGCCGCTGGCTCTCGCCGAAATTTTTGATTGGCGAAAGTTACGGCACGACGCGCGCGGCGGGGTTGAGCGGGTATTTACAGTCACGACATGGTCTGTATTTGAACGGCATCATGCTCGTTTCGTCCATTCTCGATTTTGCCACCGCCGATTTCAACGTGGGCAATGATTTGCCGTACATTTTATTTTTGCCGACGTACACCGCGACGGCGTGGTATCACAAAAAACTCGACGCGGATTTGCAAACCAATTTGCAGGTCACGCTGCGTCAAGCGGAACAATTCGCGTTGAATGAATACGCGCACGCGTTGATGCAAGGCGACGCGCTCGCAAAAGTGCAACGCGCGAACATTGTTCAAAACCTCGCGCGGTTCACCGGACTCGCGCCGGACTATATCGAACGCGCAAATTTGCGCGTCAACATTTTTCGTTTCACGCGCGAGCTCTTGCGAGACGAACAGCGCGTCGCGGGGCGTTTGGACTCGCGTTTCAAAGGCATCGAACGCGACGCGGTTGGTGAAGCGATGGAGAACGATATTAGCTTTAGCAACATCATCGGGCCCTACACGGCAACGTTCTATGACTATGTGCGGCGCGAATTGAAATTTGAAAGTGATTTGCCGTACGAAATTATTTCGTTAAAGGTACATTCACAGTGGAGTTTTTCCGACCACGAAAATCAGTATGTGAATGTCGCGGACACGTTACGCAAGGCAATGAGCATCAATCCGTATTTGAAAATTTTTGTGGCGAACGGCTATTACGATTTGGCGACGCCGTACTTTGCCACCGCGTACACGTTCAATCATCTCGGACTCGACCCGAGTTTGCGCGGCAATGTTTCGATGGCGTATTACGAAGCGGGACACATGATGTACATTCACCTTCCATCGCTCGCGCAATTGAAAAACGATTTGGTGAACTTTATGCGCGCCGCGATTCCGGCGGGATAAAACTAAATTGCGTGAGCATTGATGTCTGAAAATCCAAAGTCGGTGCGTGAATTGTGGCGCGCGCGTTTTCCCGACGCGCTCGCGCTGTGGTCAAAATTTACGCGCCTGCGCGAACCACTGTGGTGCTTGAGCGATGACGACGCGGCGCGCGAAGGACTCACAGAGTCGTTCGCAATGATTCGTTTGAATGACCACAGCATTGTCATCAACCTTAAAGAAATCGCGCGAATGAATTTGCAACCTTACGCGCTCGAAATTCTCGCGCACGAAATCGGGCATCACGTCTATTGCCCCGCCGATTTGACGGACAATGCGCGGATGCTTGCGCGCATGCGGTGGGCATTGCCGACCAAAGAATATCATGCCGCGTTCATCGGAAATTTATACACGGACTTGTACATCAACAATCGTTTGCAGCGCGACAAAAGTTTGAGAATCGCGGACGTGTATCTCGCGCTCGAGCGCGCGCAAGGAACAAACGCGCAAACGCCGCGCATGTGGACGTTTTACATGCGAATCTATGAAATTTTATGGAGCATCGAAAAAGGAAAACTCGCGCGCGGAAAAATAGACGCGCAGTTGGAAGGCGACGCGTATCTTGGCGCGCGCTTGATTCGTTCGTATGCGCGCGAATGGCTCGACGGTTCGGGACGCTTTGCCGCGTTGTGTTTGCCGTATTTGCAAGAGGACGACGCGGCGGCGATGCAAAAGTGGATGCAGGTTTGGCGCGATACACAAAACGCGGGCGCGGGCGGTTTCCCCGACGGACTCACGGACATTGAAGCGGGCGAAAAAGAAGGCGCGCTGCATCCGGCGATGGACGCGGAATTGAGTGGTGTGGAGGGAAAAGAGGGAAATAAGGGAACTGAGGGAACTCTGCGCGGGTCTGCAACTCCAATTGTCAATGCAGGACAACGGCGCGAACCCTTTGAATACGGCGCGCTTCTCAAGCAACTGGGCATCAACCTCGACGACCACGAAATCGCGCTGCGCTATTACAAGGAAGCCGCGTCGCGGTATCTCGTACAATTTCCGACGCGCGAAATTCCGCAAACGACCGACCCGCTGCCCGAAGGTTTGGAACCGTGGAATATCGGCGCGCCGTTGGAAAATTTTGATGTCGTTTCGAGCGTCATGTACAGCCCGCATGTCATTCCCGGACTCACGACGCTCGAACGCGTGTATGGCACGAGTGAAGGTTCGCTCCCCGAAAAGCAGCCGCTCGATTTGGATTTGTATGTGGACAGTTCGGGTTCGATGCCGAATCCGCAAGTGAATGTTTCGTATCCCGCGCTCGCGGGCGCCATCATCGCGCTGTCCGCGCTGCGCGTCGGCGCGCGCGTCCAGGCGACATTGTGGAGCGGCGCAAAACAATTTTTAAAAACGGATGGCTTTGTGCGCGACGCGGATGCGATTTTGAAAATTCTTACCGGCTATATCGGCGGCGCCACCGCGTTTCCATTGCACGTCTTGCGCGACACGTACGAAAATCGCAAGCCGAATGCGCGTCCCGTACACATCTTGATTATTTCCGATAACGGCGTGACGACGATGTACGAAAACGATGAACGCGGCGAGGATGGAAAAATTATTGCGCGCGCGGCATTGGAAAACGCGCGCGGCGGCGGAACGATGGCGCTGAATTTGTACGCCAATTGGGAACAACACGAGCCGCTGTTGCTTGACGCAAAAAATCAAGGTTGGGAAATTTTTCCCGTGAGTACGTTGGATGAACTTGTCGCGTTTGCAAAAGCGTTTAGCCAAAAGAAATATGGGCAATCCATGAACAAATCTGAAATCTAAAATGACCACCCAAGGTCCTCTCCTCGAATCCCTCACGCGTCGAATTTCCGAAACGCCGCCGGAATTTTTGCTCGAGCCGCGCATGGGCGATAAAGGTGTCGTGAACGTGGCGGCTGTGGTGAATGATGCGCTTGTCGCGTTGGGACAAAACCCGTTGACGCAAAACGACGCGCGCGCGTTTCAAACAACGGACGCGAAAAGAGAACGCAATCGTCTCCAAGTGACCCTGCTGGCGTGTTGGCTGCTGTACGACGAGTGGTTTCGCGCGCATCCCGAACACATGGTGCGCGCCTTGTCATTTTTGCAAGACGATGTGCGCGCATTGAGCGCGGTGACGAACGCGCAAAAATTTATTTCCGACCCCGACCGCCGCGAAGAACTCGCGCGTGCGACGTTGAACGCGTTCGGGTTGCGTCCTTCCGGCGAAACGCTCACCCAAGCGCAAGACCGTTTGATGACGTTGAACGCGGCGGAACGCGAGCGCGTCATCCAAGCCGCGCGCGTTGCCGAACAACGCGCGCAAGCGGTGCGCGAGGCGATGGCAAAAAAAGCGGCGGAAGAAGCGGCAGCGAAAGCGTATCGGGAGTAACGATAAACCTCGCAGGGCTCCGAGACCTGCGAGGTTTTGGGTGTTGATATGTGGAGCGAACTGACCGACGAACAGCGTCATCCGCTTTTGGATGAACAAGGCGCGCGCTTGTTGAATCATTTGCGCGAGCATCCGAGCGCGCCGCGATTCAATTGGCGCATCGGCGACAGATTGACGCGCGAGGGATTGGAAACTGTGCGCGCGTATGAAGACGAATTGCGCGCGGCGGAAATTGGTTGGCAGCGCGGCGGAATTCCCGAATGGTTGAATGAATTTGTGGCGCGGTGTTATGAGAGAGTGCCGTTTTATCGCGCGTACGGCGATGCGCCGCGAAATTTTTTTGATGTTCCCACGACGACGCGCGCGGACTTGGCGCGCGCGCCCGAACAATTTGTGCCGGATGATTTGCCGCTGGACGATTTGATTTTTTACGGCAGCACGGGAACGACGGGACATCACATTCATGTGCCCTCGCATCCGACGAGCGCAGCGAAATATATTTCATTATTGCGCGCAGCGTTGGAAAAACATGGCGTAATTTTGCAAGGCGGCGCGGGACGCGTGGCGATTGCGAATGTGTGTTTTCAAGAACACACCGCGACGTATGCGGCGATATTGTCGCAATTGGATGGAAGCGGTGTGGTGAAAATCAATTTGCATCCGCGCGAATGGAATGATGCAGGAGACCGCGAAAAATACTTGAACGCTTTGCAGCCGGAAATTATCACCGGCGACCCGCTTTCGTTTGCGGAATTGATGAAACTCGAATTGTCGGTGAAACCAAAAGCGTTGAGTTCGACTTCGATGCAGTTGGAAAATGGATTGCGCGACGCGTTGGAAAAACATTTTGCCTGTCCTGTGGTGGACGTGTACGCCATGACAGAAGCGGGTCCGATTGCAACGCGCGTAGGCGACCATTTTGAATTGTTGCAGCATCGCCTATATGTGGAAATTCTTGACGAACGCGGGGAACCTTGCGCGGACGGGGAACGCGGCGAAATTGTATTGAGCGGCGGAATGAATCCGTATTTTCCGTTATTGCGCTATCGCACAAACGATTGCGCGCGTTTAGAATTTGTCGGCAATCAGCCGCGCCTCGCGGATTTTCAAGGACGCGCGCCGATTGTGTTTCAGGGCGCGAACGGCGCGCGCATCAATTCCGCCGACGTGAATCGCGTGCTGCGCGACTTTGCGGTGTGGCAATTTGCGTTACATCAAAACGCGGATGCGAGTTTGCAATTGCGCGTGGTGAATCCACATGCGTCTTTGGAAATCATTCGCGCCGAGTTGTTGAAACTGTTTGGCGCGGAACAGCAATTGGAAGTCGTTCAAATGGAAACGTTCGGCGCGCAGGACAAAGTGGCGCAATACACGACAGCCAGCGGATAGGGAAAGCGGATACACGCGCGTGCATCCGCTTCTTATCTGCCGGCAGAGGTTCTCATGCGCGGGCTCATCATCGGCAAATTTTATCCGCCGCATCGCGGACACGAGTACTTGATTCGTTTTGCGTGTGAACGCGTGGACGAATTGCATGTCATGGTGTTTTATCGCGCGGACGAAACGATTGATGGGCATTTACGCGCGGCGTGGCTGCGCGAATTGTTCCCGCAGGTTGTTGTCCACGCGCAATTTGCCGAACATCGTGACCCGCACAATCCGTGCGATGAAGCGGGGTGGCACGCGTGGATTGCGGAAATTCGCAGCGTCTGCGCGGAAAAATTTGATTTTGTTTTTTCTTCGGAAACGTATGGCGAGGAGTTGGCGCGGCGTTTGAACGCAGAACATGTCATGGTGGACCGCCAACGCGTTGTGGTACCGATTTCGGGAACGCGCGTGCGCGAAAATCCGCGCGCGTGTTTTGAATTTTTATCCGCGCCCGTGCGCGCGTACTATGCGTCGCTTTGATTTCTTATTGGCTCGCCCGCAACTATCGCAAATCTCGGCGCGCCGTGCTGGAATATCTCGCGGCGAAAGGCGATGCCGCGCGGTTGCTCCGCGAATTGATTGAAGGACAATGGTTGGCGCGCAAACGCGACGGTTCGGCGTATTGGCGAAACGAATGACGTGTACACAAGATAGCGCGAGTATAATAACTGATGTTACGCATGACCATTAAAAACAACGATCGTGTGCAGAGACGGAAACACGAATTTGCACGAATCTTGGCGAATCTGCGCGAAAATTCTAAAAATTCGCGTGAATTCGTTTCGATTCGCATAGATTCGCGTTTGAAAACCTCGCAACAAGTAGTTACGGCGTAACGTGAGTAATAAGATTCAAGAGGTAACCACATGATTCGCGAAAATAAAACCAAAGCCAAATTGCGACGCGGCGATACCGTGTTCGGACTGATTTCGTTGAGCGCGGACCCGCTGCTGGCGGAATGGTGCGGGCTCGTCGGTTTCGATTTTTATATGCTCGATGCCGAACACGGAGCGATTACGGTTTCGCACGCGGAAAACATCACGCGCGCGTGTGAAAGCGTCGGCATTACGCCGCTGGTGCGGCTCGGACAGTTCGACCCGAAATTGATTTTGAAATATCTCGACGTGGGCATGTTGGGCGTGATGCAGCCGGGCTTGAAAAACGCGGACGAGGTGCGGATACTGGTGAACGCGGTGCGTTATCCGCCGCGCGGGACGCGTGGGCTCGGTCCTTCACGCGCGAACGATTTTTTTATGGGACAAATGCTGCAAGCGGACTATGTGGAATTTGCGAATCAGCAAATGCTGGTGCTACCGCAATTCGAAGAACCCGAAATGTTTTCGGAATTGAATGCCATTGTGCAAATTGAAGGGGTGGACGGCATTTGCATCGGTCCGCGCGATTTGGCATTGGCGATGGGCTATCCCGATGGCGCGGACCATCGTGAGGTACAGGATTTGATTCAAGAAGCGATTGCGCTCGCACGCGGCGCGCGGCTTGCAGTGGGCATTCCCGCGTCAACGGGCGAGCTCGCGCAACGCCAAATTCAACGCGGCGCGAATATCGTTCTCGTTTCGACGCACTCGCTAATGCAGCAAGGCGCGAAGGATTTTTTGAATGGGTGAGCTTCAGTAATCAGTGGCGTTCGATTACGAACGCAGCAGTATTCAGTTATCAGTCATCAGTGGTTAGGAAGGAAGTGAGCGATGAGCGCGATAGTACAAGAGTTGGCAGAGGTGAACGTCGAACGTTTGAAATGGAACGTGCGCGACTATGAACGATTGATTCAAACCGGATTTTTCGGCGAGGATGAACGCATCGAACTCATTTCAGGGGAACTTGTCACCATGCCACCCATCAGCTCTGGACATTCGGGACATGTGAAACGTTTGAATCGCGTGCTGGCAAACAAATTGGGCGCGCGCGCGACGATTGGTGTTCAAGACCCCATTCGCCTCGACGATGAGTCCGAACCGCAGCCGGATTTTTCGATTCTCAAGCCGCGCGCGGATGATTACACCGATTCGCATCCGACACCGAGCGATGTATTCTGGTTGATTGAAGTGGCGGAAACGTCGGTGGACTATGACCGCAAAACGAAAGCGCGTTTGTACGCCCGCGCGGGCATTACGGAATTGTGGGTAGTGGACCTGCGCGCGAATCAAATTGAAGTATTCCGCGAACCATCGCCGGAGGAATATCGCGCGCATCAAATTTTTGCGCGCGGCGAAGAAATTCGTCCGTTGGCATTTCCTGACGCGACATTTCCGGTCAATGAGATTTTGCGCGCGGCGTAAACGACCGACGAATGATTGAAAACACGTTCCAAACGCTTTGGCAAGACGCGCGTTGGATAGCCGAAACGCACCGATGGATTCACGCGCAAATGCGCGCGCAGAACATTCACGCGTCCGGTGAAATCGAAACGCTTCAAACGCGCCCGTGGAGTTTGATGATGCGCGCACCGACGGACGCGGGAAATTTATTTTTCAAAGCAATTGCGCCGACGTGGAAATTTGAAGCCGCACTCACAAAAGCATTAGCCGCGTGGCATCCCGACGATGTGCCGCAGCTTGTCGCAGTGGATACACCACAGGGCTGGCTGCTCATGCGCGACAGCGGTGAACGTTTGCGCGAACTCGTGCGTTCGTCGCGCGATGCTTCGGCGTGGCTCGACATTTTGCCGCAATACGCGCGTTTGCAAGTAGATTTGGTAAAACACCGCGATGAAATTTTGCGGTTTGGTACACCTGACCATCGCCTAGAAACGCTGCCCGCGCAGTACGAGGAAATGTTGGCGAACACCGAATTGATGTATCTCGACCAAGAAAACGGCTTGCCCTCTACCGATTACGCGCAATTACAAGAGCTCGCGCCGCAATTTGCAGAAATGTGCACGCAACTGCGCGCCGCGCCGATTCCCGAGAGTTTGGAACACGGCGATTTTCACGACGCCAACGTTTTTGTCCGGGATGGCAACTACCGTTTTGCGGATTGGGGCGATGCGTGTGTGGCACATCCGTTTTTTTCCATGCGCGTTGTTTTGGTGAGCGTGGAAAATAGTTTGAATTTGCCTGACTATTCGCCCGACAGCAGACCACTGCTTGGGGCGTACTTGGAAGCGTGGCGCGAATTTGGTTCGCGTGAAACCTTGCAAGAAATTTTTCGACTCGCGTTTCGCGTCGCTCAAGTGTCGGGCGCGCTGAAATGGTTTCGTCAAATGCAAGTGACGCCGCCGGAATTGCGCGCGGACTATATGCACGGTGTTCCAAGTTTGCTCAAGGATTTTTTGTACGCCGATTTGGAAAAATATCCATACGTCTGAGACCAGCAAGAGGTGAAGAGGTGAACGGGTGAAAACTCTGTCACCCGTCACTCGTCACCTTACCCATTATCATGCTCTACACCGCCACCTGGGATTCTGTCAGTCAACACGCGTTGCCGCAATGGTACGACGACGCGAAATTTGGAATGTTTGTGCATTGGGGTTTGTATTCCGTCCCCGCGTGGTCGCCGACGGGTTATAGCGCGATGCAAGTAGTGACAGGCAAAGCGCCTCCCACCTATCACGACATTCCCGACGGCGCGTTTTATTTCAACAATCTCAACATTCCAAACAGTCAGACGCGCGCGTACCACGATAAAACATACGGCGCGAATTTTGCGTACGATGAATTTGTGCCGCTGTTTAACGCGGCGATTGAAAAATGGGACCCGGACGCGATGGCGGATTTTTTGCGCGATTGCGGCGCGCACTATGTTGTCCTCACGACGAAACATCACGAAGGATTTTTGATGTGGAATGCGCGCGTGCGAAATCCGTTCAAACCAAATTATATCGCGGCGCGCGATGTCTTGGGCGAATTGTCCAACGCGGTGCGGGCGCGCGGAATGAAAATGGGCGCGTACTATTCCGGCGGATTCGATTGGACATTCAACGCGACGCCGATTCGGGAACTGAGCGATGTGCTGCGCGCGATGCCGCAATCGAAAGAGTACGTCGCGTACGTTCTCGCGCATTTTCACGATTTGATGGAACGCTACGAACCTGCCGTGTTGTGGAATGACATTGGAATGCCTGCAAATTTGAATTTGCCGCAGCTGTTCGCGGACTATTACAACGCGGTGCCGGAGGGTGTGGTGGATGACCGTTACGCGCAATACTCTTTGGGCGAACTCACAAATGTTTTGACGAGTCCGCCGTTTGCGCGGGTGCTTTCGCAAATCATGGACAAGGAATTTGGCGGCGGCGCGCCGCCTTCGACGGTCAAGCACGCGGATTTCACGACGCCCGAATACACCACGTATCACAACATTGTCGCGAAAAAATGGGAAGCGACGCGCGGCATCGGGCATTCGTTCGGTTACAATCGCAATGAAACCCCCGACGATTACATGACCGTGTCGCAGTTGGTTCAATTCGTCGCGGATGTGGTGAGCAAAAACGGGAACGTGTTGTTGAATGTAGGACCGCAAGCAGACGGCACGATTCCGCAAATCGAACAAGAACGCGTGCGCGGTTTAGGCGCGTGGTTGAAATTGAACGGCGATGCGATTTACAACACGCGTCCGTGGACGCGCGCGGAAGGAAACGCGCAAGCGAACGGCAAAACGCTCGACGCGCGTTTCACGCGCAATGGGGAAAGTATGTACGCAATAATTTTCGCGTCTGACGCGCCGCGCGAAATTCTCGTCCAAGACGTTGACGCGCCGCACATCGCAAATGTTGCGTTGCTTGGCTCGGCTGCGCAGGTAACGTGCCGCGCAAACGAAAACGATTTGTTTGTCACGTTACCCGATTTTCCTGATGCGGATACACGCGCGGAAACGTTCGCGTTGAAATTGACGATGGGATGATAAAGATATGAAAATCTTGGAGGAATCGTCCGCTCCGACGACACTGTGGCAAGATTTTTTCGCGGGGAGTCAATTCTTTATGGCACAAGGAAATGTGTACGAGACTTTGCGCGCGTTGGCGCGGCGTCTGGAAGAAGAAGGTTTAGAGTATGCGTTGATTGGAGGCATGGCGTTGGTCGCGCACGGCTATCGCCGTTTCACCGAAGACGTGGATATTTTGATGACGCCTGAAACGTTGAAAAAATTCAAGGAAAAGTTCTTGGGGCGCGGGTATGTGCCAGCGTTTCAAGGCGCGCGCAAAGTGTTTCGAGATACGGGAACAGGTGTGCGAATCGAAATCATTACGACGGGTGAATACCCCGGCGACGGAAAACCCAAACCTGTCTCGTTTCCAAATCCCACAACCTCGCGCTTTCCGCGTGAAGGTATTTGGCTGATTACGTTGGAAAAATTGATTGAGCTCAAATTAGCGTCGGGACTCTCCGCGCCGCATCGCCTCAAAGATTTATCGGATGTGCAGGATTTGATTCTCCGTCTGAACCTCCCCGCAGAATTCGAGAACGAGCTTGACCCTAGTGTGCGCGCGGAATATCGGCGGCTGTGGGAAATGGCGCAGAGTGCGCGGAATGATGTAAACGAGCAAGGGTAAGAACGGAACCGGATTGCATTTCTACCCTCCCGTCACATTGCTCGCGCACGCATACAACACCGTCTTGATTTGAAACGGCGTGAGTTCGGGATGTTTGCTCCGAATTAACGTGGCAATCCCCGCGATGTGCGGCGCGGCGAAACTGTTGCCGGTGGTGGTCATTGCCATACTGTCGCGCCATGCCACCTCCACATCAATCCCCGGCGCGCCAAATTCTACCGGCGGTTCGGGATTGTAATAGTACGTGAACGGGTCTTGTCCTTCGTGCGCGGCGACGGAAATGACAGAGGAATACAACGAGGGATAACTCGGCGCAGGAATGTTGTTCACCGCAGAGACGAGCAAGATATTTTTGAAATATGCTTCGTCGGCGAGTTCGTGAAAGAGCGCATAGTATTCTTGCTTGGATGTGCTGAGCGAAAGATTCATCACAGACATTCCGTTTTGAATCGCCCAACGCAAGCCGCCCGCGAATTGCAACGCGCGTCCCGTCGCGTCTTTGCCCAACACGCGCACGCTGTAAATTTCCGCGTCGGGCGCGAGTTTGTGAATAATCCCCGCGCACGCCGTCCCGTGTCCAAATAAATCTTGCGGCTGCGGCTCATCAGAAATTTTGACGCCCTCTTTTCGTCGCCCGTCGTACTCGACAATCACCCCCCCCTTGACGCAATCGTCCAGCCACGGATGATTGTATTCCACACCCGAATCTATCACGGCAACGCGCATTCCTTTCCCCGTCGCGCCGCCCCACGCCCATTCGCGCGTGATAGAGGCAATGGGTCCGAACGCGCGCAGCTCGCGCAGAACGTCGGAAGTGAATTGATTCGACCAAGCGGGCCGTAACTCAGACATGTAGGGGTGAGGAGGTGAAGGGGTGAAGAGGTGAAGGGGTGAAATTATCACCCGCTCACCCGTTCACCCCTTCACCTGTTCATGCGTTCAAGGATTTTCGCACACAATCGTCTCGCGCAAAAACGTCACGCGTTCTTCGCAGGTGAGTTCTCGTGTGATGCGCGCATTGGCAAGTTTCAACAATTCGTCGAGCGGCGCGCACGCGACACATTCGTACAAACGCGCTGTCGTGTCACCCGTCGTCACAATTGTTTTGCCATCGGGACTGAACGACGCGTCGGTGACAATATCGGAATGTCCGCGCAAAATTTCGATGAGTTTCCCTGATGATGTTTCCCACACGCGCGCGGTGCGGTCATTGCTGGCGGTGAGGATGAAACGTCCGTCGGGACTGAATGACGCGCGATTGATTTCGCCGGTGTGACCTTTCAGCTCGTGGAGTAGTTTGCCTCTATTCGCATCCCACACACGCGCGGTGTTATCGTCGCTCGCAGTCAGGATATATCCTCCGTCGCGGCTGTATTCCACCGTGCGAATTACATTCGTATGTCCTTTGAGGTGCGTTCCTCTGATTGGCTCGGTATCCAAATCCCAAATAATGACGTGACCATCTGCATTACTGCCCGCGACATGTTTTTCATCCGGGCTAAATACACCATTCGTGTTTGCAAATAATGTTTCGGTCTCATTGGTAGATAAATTAACCAACACCACATTGCCGCAGGATGCCGCTATTTTTTGGCTATCCTTACTCCATCGTGCACGCGCTGCAAAACCAACACAATCTTTCAGGTCTATTGTTGTGGATATGCTTTTCGTTTCTAAATCCCACACAATCATTTTGGTGACTTCTGACCGTGATGCCGTATAACCTGTGGCAATAAATTTTCCATCAGGACTGAATTCAGCCGTCCCGATGTCGCCCGTTGCATCACTCATCGTGAA
>CALMZO010000197.1 GCA_937870825.1 uncultured Chloroflexota bacterium
CAATAAATCGTAACGCCCCAAACGTTTGAGTTCGTTCAGCGTTTCTTGAAAATATTCGAGATCTGAACCGTCGGTGACAAATGGCGGCAAGCCCGGTAGTCCTCCGTTCGCTAAAACGATTTGCGCCACGCCAACCCAATAGCGCGCGAGCCATTGCGGATTGCGCGTTGCAACGCCCCATTCATCCTTGTTGTTCGGTTCGTTGAAAATCTGAAAATAGCGCACTCCTAGCGAACGTTGGTGCGCGACGGTGATACCCAGCATCTTCGGGTCAAGCGGTCCAATCGGTGCCATGATGCGTACGATTGGCATAATCTGCGCGTCACGCAATTTCATCAGCAAACCATCATTTGCGTCCGGCTCATTTGGGTCTTGCAGGATGACAACCCATTTCATTCCCATCTCTTGCAGGATGGGAACGAATGTATCAATAACCTTTTCATCTTGCTTCGGTGTTGGAAACCAATCAATACACTGCCCGTTGTTGTTTTGCGGCTGCGGATAAGCCGCGAGAGGTAACCATTTTCCATCATCTTGACCACCGAGCGACGTAACTGTCCAACGATTCCCTTCCATCTGCGTTGTTCCACCGGGCGTACCGACGGGCACTGCACATAGATAGGTAGTCGGACCGTTATAGGCGAGTTGAAAGAGTGGGTCTACAGGATAGCCGTTGTATTGCACTTCATAATGCACATGTGGTCCGGTTGACTCGCCGCTGTTTCCGCTCAACCCGATGATTTGCCCAATGGATACCCACTGCCCGAGCTCCACCTCTACTTTGGATAAATGCTCAAGGAGCACTTGCCATGGACCATTTTGCACTCGCACCATATATCCATAACCGCCGCGGAAATACCCCGCGCCGATCACCTTACCATTCATCGTCGAATGAACGGGCGTGCCGACTGGAACTCCAATATCAATCCCATTGTGCGGACGATTGAACTTTAGATAATAATCGGGGTCCTGATAACCTGCGGTGATCTGACCCTCGACTGGTGTCCCGCACGGTTGGCGCGGGTTGTTATCGGTCGCGGCAATCTGGTAAGAACAAGCCCCTAATCGAAAATCAACGTCATACGTGATGTGTCCGTAGCGCGCTTTGATATTTGTGCGAAAGTACACGCGCGGACTCGCGCGTCCATCGCCAATCGTGACATAGTAACTGCCCGGTGAAAGAATGATGACGTAATAGCCGTTCGCATCGGTGTATTCGGTGATGCCGCCTTCGTCGCCGTCCCAACCGACATGCACAGGCACGCCCGCGAGTGGATTTCCATTTTCATCGCGCACGTAACCTTGCACGCGTCCGTGATTGTTGTGGTCTTGGTCGGGCGTTTCTTGATATGCTTTGGTCACACACCATTCGCCTTCGCCAATAATCACGGGCTGCTCGCTTCCTTTGGGTAATGGCTGCGTGCTGACCTGCTGCGGTTTGTTCAACATCCAATCCCAGGCTTGCTCTTTGCCGAACGGCAGAAACAATTCGATAAAGAGCGCGAGCAATACGACAATCGCGATGATGAGCGCGATGAAAAAGCCAATGACCGCGCAGCCGCTGATGCCGAGTAATCCTTTCAGTCCCATAGTTGTCTTGTGCTTTTATTTCTTGCGGCGTTCCTGTTCGCGCACTGCGTTTTGCATTTCATTCAAGGTTTGCAGTTCCGCAGGACGCGTCGTCCAATACGAATACCACGCGGGCGGAATCGCGGTGTAAATCGGAAAGCGATTGCCGTCCACGAGCAAAATACTTTCGCCTTGGTCGAGCGTCAAGAGTTCACGACATTCAAGTTCATCCAAACTGAACAGCGATTGCAAACCCGGCACGGCGGAAGAATTTTGTCGAAACAACATCGTCATCGCCGCCGTATCGCGAATCACGACGGCTTCTTCGGAACGGCTGAGGTCAATGCCATGCTGCGTTGCCAAATGCAATCCTGCGTAACGCTTGCGAAAACGGCGCGCCATTTCGGATAAATCATTCGCCGCCGATTCGTGCGTGAGCCAACGCCATGCTTCATCCACCACAACCATAGTCGGCTGCATCCGCGCAAGCACATTGCTCCAAATGAATGTTTGAATTTGTCGCATGCGGAGCGCTTGCATATCGGGATGCACATTTTTCAAACCGAACACGACGAGCGACGCATTGGAATTGATGTTGGTCGGACTGCTGAATGTTTTGGCATACACGCCCACCGCCATCGTTTCAAGTCGGTCGGCAATGTCCTGCGCGTCGCGGCGTTGGTCACTTCGCAGCGCGAGATAGAGGTCGCTCAATTTCGGCGGCGGCTTGTGCCACGTTTTTTCATCTCCTTGAAAAATTCCCGCCGCTTCCATCACGCGTTGATACGCGGGAATGAGTACGACATTGCGTTCGCGCGGCGTCAATTGATTTTTTCCCGC
>CALMZO010000198.1 GCA_937870825.1 uncultured Chloroflexota bacterium
TTGTGGCAAAGTTATTTTGGCGCGGCAGGACCCGAAGCCGAGATTCGTCTAATCCAAGCGGAACAGGCAATGGAAAGCGGCAGCTATGACACGGCGGAACATTGGTTGACCGATTTGATTTCGGACTTTCCGAATTTTGCCGAAGCATGGAACCGCCGCGCCACGTTGTACTATCTCGTGAAAAATTATTTTGGTTCACTTGCCGATTGCGAGGTTACAACGCGGCTCGAACCGAATCATTTCGGCGCGTGGCACGGCATGGGCTTGAACTATATCGCGTTGGGAAAATATGATGCGGCAGCCCGCGCGTTCAAGCGCGCGCTCGAAATACAACCGTTCGCGGAAACCAATCAAAATTTGCTCGCGCAGTGCTTGACCAAGTTGAATTGAAAATTATGAATTGCGAATCTTGAATTTCCCCATTCGCAATTCTCCATTCGCAATTCGTATGCGTCTCTATCTCATTCGACACGGACAATCGGTCAACAATTTACTCTGGACGGAAACACAATCGGACAAAGGACGTTCGCATGACCCCGAACTGACAACCGTCGGTTATATGCAAGCAGAGTGTGTTGGAAAATTTTTGCGTCACGAGTTACAAACGCGTTTGCCGTTGGGCGGCTTGTACAACGACGCGGGGTTGCCAACGGTCTTGTACACGAGTTTGATGACGCGCGCCGTTGAAACGGGACGGACGATTGCGCGTGAATTGAATGTGCCGCTCGTGGCGTTGGGCGAGGCGTTCGAGGCGGGCGGACTCTATCTCAAGGATGAACTGACGGGTGAACGACAGGGGATGCCGGGACCGAACCGCGCGCATTTTGAATTGCATTATCCTGAACTCGCGCTGCCGGATGAAGTGGGTGATGGTGGTTGGTACAATCGCCCCGCCGAGGCGAAAGAGGAACGCCCCGAACGCGCGCGCCGTGTGTGGAATGAGTTGCTCAAGCGGCATGGCGGCACGGAGGACATTATCGGACTGGTAACACACGGCGGCTTTTACAATCATTTGCTTGCAATGCTGCTCCACTGGGAAAATCGGCAAGATGTCTGGTTCACGCTCAACAACTGCGCGGTCTCGCGGATTGACCTCACCGAACATGGCATCGCGTTTGTGTATTTGAATCGTTTCGATTTTTTGCCGCCGGAACTCGTCACGTTGTAAAAAATGGAACGCAATCACAAGACCCGACGGGAGAGTTTGCTCGTTGGGTCTCTTTTTCGTTGCAGAGTTTTCGGAACTATTTTGAATTGTCCTGCGTCCTAATTTTGGAGGAGAGTGCGGTGTTCTGAACGAACGCTGCGCTCCTTTGTCGCGTACATGGCAACCGCTTCCACGCTCTCACCCTCAACCCCTCTCCCAATTTTGGGAAAGGGGAGCATTCGCCGCCGCTGGTTTTTGATTTCCCTCGCGCTCGTGGGAATCGGCATCCTTGCGCTGGCGATTTTTTTGTTTGGCGATTTGCCCGCGCCCGACGCGCTGCTCACGCGTACGTCCCCCGACGCGACAAAAATTCTGGACCGCAATGGAAAACTTTTGTACGAAATTCTCGACCCGCGCGCGGGGCGACGCACGCGCGTTGTGTTGAATGAACTGCCGACGAATTTCAAGAACGCGGTTGTCGCCGTCGAGGACGCGAATTTTTATTCCCACCCCGGCGTGGATGCCGTCGGCGTCGCGCGCGCGTTGTGGCAGTACGCGCAAGAGGGGCAAATCGTTTCGGGCGGTAGCACCATCACACAGCAGCTCGCGCGGCTTGTACTTTTATCGCGTGAGGAACAAGAATCGCGGACGCTGGCGCGCAAGTTGCGCGAGATGGTGTTGGCGTTGCGCTTGACGCAAACATTTACCAAAGAACAAATTTTGGAAATGTATTTGAACGAAGTGTATTTTGGAAATTTGGCGTACGGCGCGGAAGCGGCGGCGCGGACGTATTTTGGAAAACCCGCGCGCGATTTGGATTTGGCGGAAAGCGCGCTGCTCGCGGGGATGATTCAATCGCCGTATGCGTACGACCCGTACGTCAATCCCGACGCGGCGCGCGCGCGCCAAAAAATTGTTTTGGACTTGATGGTGAAAAATAATTTTATTACCGCGCATGAGGCGGAACTCGCGGCGAGTGAAGCATTGCAATTCAAGGCGACGGACAAACGCGAACTGATTCGCGCGCCGCATTTTGTCGCGTATGCGCGAAATCTTTTGGAACAGCAGTACGGCGAAGAAATGGTGAACGCGGGCGGTTTAACGGTGACGACGACGCTCGATTTGAATTTGCAAGAACGCGCGCAAGAAATTGTGGCGCGGCACATTCGCGATTTGAAAAAGCGTACGCGCAATGAAAACGCGCCCGATTACAATTTGAACGATGCCGCGCTCGTCGCCATCGAACCCGCGACAGGCGAAATTATTGCGATGGTGGGCAGCGCGGACTATTTTGACGAAAGCATTGACGGCGCGGTGAACGTTGCCTTGTCGCTCAGACAACCGGGCTCTGCGATTAAACCGCTTACGTACGCGACGGCATTTTCGCAAAATTTTACGCCCGCAACGGTGTTGACCGACGTTCCCTCCACATTTCAAACCAAAGAGAACGAACCGTACGCGCCGCAAAATTTTGACAGGCAGTGGCACGGACCGCTTTCGTTGCGCGCCGCGTTGGCAACGTCGTCGAACATGATTGCGGTCAAAGTGCTTGACCACGTTGGACTCGACGCGATGATTGCAACCGCGAAAGCGTTAGGCATCACCACGTTCGACGAATCGGAGCGTTTCGGACTCGCGCTCACGCTGGGGGGGGGTGAAGTGAAACTCGTTGAACTCACGGCGGCGTTCGCGGCGTTTGCGAATGAGGGACGACGCGTTGAACCGCGCGCGATCATGCGAGTCGAAAGTAATCAGTCATCAGTAATCAGTAATCAGGTGACTGATGACTGGGAACTGAATACTGATTACTCTGCTATTTCTCCGCAAGTTGCCTACCTCATCACGCACATCCTCTCTGACGACATTGCGCGCATTCCGGCGTTTGGTGAAGACAGTGTTTTGAATTTGTCGCGTCCGGCGGCGGCAAAGACGGGAACGACAACCGATTTTCGCGACAATTGGACGATTGGGTACACACCCGATTTGGCAGTCGGCGTTTGGGCGGGGAACGCGGACAATGCGCCGATGTATCGCGTGACGGGCATCACGGGCGCGGGTCCGATTTGGCGCGATTTTATGGAAGCAGCACATCGCGGCATTCCCGAAAAAAAGTTTGCGCGTCCCGATGGAATTGTCGAGATGGAAATCTGCGACGCGTCGGGATTGCTGCCGACAGAAAATTGTCCGCGCGTGCGCCGCGAAATTTTTATCAAGGGAACGGAACCGCAACGCGCGGACGACGCGTATCAAAAATTTCAAGTGGATGCGTCCACAAATTTGTTGTGGGCGGAATCTTGTCGCGGTCCGAAACTTGCGCGCGTGTTTCGCGTGTATCCGCCTGACGCGCAGGACTGGGCAAAGAAAAAAGGTTTGACGCTCGCGCCGGAGATGGATTGTTTTGGGAGAATGACGAATGACGAACGACGAACGACGGATGAAATGGGTCTTTCGTCCTCCGTCCTCCGTCCTTCGTCTATAGAAATCGTTTCGCCCGCGCACAATTCCATGTATGAAATCAGTCCGCAAATTCCTGCCGAGTTGCAAAAGATTGAAGTGAGCGCGCGGTTGAGGAACCTCTACCCGGACGCATCATCACGCACGATACCTAATTCAAGCAGTATACGTGATGATGCGTCACCTAACCCCTCTCCCAACGGAAGAGGGGGATTAAGAGAGGTGATTTTGTTGATTGACGGAACGCCGATTGGAAATTTTTCGAGTGTGCCGTATCGCGCGTTGTGGAAGTTAGCGGCTGGCGAACATACCGCGCAGGCGATTGGTGTGACGACAGATGGAACGCGGGTGGAGAGCGAAATTGTGACATTTCGAGTGATTGAATAGAGCGGCAATTGGGTGATTGGGTGATTGGCAATCGGCGATTTGCTATTCGCCATCTGCCATCTGCTATCTGCGATTATGATTCTGAAAACGGAACGACTACTTTTGCGCGAATTTGTCGCGGAGGATTGGCGCGCGGTGTATGCGTACCAAAATGACCCGCGCTATTTGGAATTTTACGAATGGGAACATCGCACCGAACAAGATGTCAAAGCATTCGTGCAAAGATTTATTGACCAGCAGCAAGAATCGCCGCGCGCGAAATTTCAACTCGCGATCGTTTTGCCAAACAGCAACAAACTGATTGGCAACGTCGGCATTCGCAAACCCTACGTCAAGGCGTACCACGCGGAAATGGGATACGAACTGGACCCGCGCGAATGGAACAACGGCTATGCCACGGAAGCGGCGACGGCGATGCTCAAATTCGCGTTCGAACAATCGCGCCTGCATCGCGTGTACGCGCGCGTGAATGCGAGCAACGGCAATTCGATTCGCTTGTTGGAAAAATTGGGGATGCGTCAAGAAGGACGTTTGCGCGAAGATGAGTTCTTCAAGGGACGCTATTGGGATACGCTCGTGTACGGAATGTTGGAGGATGAGTGGCGGTGGCGCGTGGCGGATAGGGGAGAGTGACGCAGTAATCAGTTATCAGTCATCAGTAGACAGTAGGGGCAATGCCTCGTGCTTGCCCTAACAGTAGCGATTTGCGAGGACACAACATGCTCAACTGGAACGAATTTCGCGTGCTGACGTTTGATTGTTACGGGACGTTGATAGATTGGGAAAGCGGGATTTTGAATGCGCTCAAACCTGTGTTTGTCGCGCATCACGTAAAAATTTCCCAAGACGACGCGCTGGAATTGTTTGGCGCATTGGAATCGGCGGAAGAACGCGAGTACAAAAAATATCGCGTGGTGTTGGAAAACGTTTTGCGCGCGATGGGCAAGCGTTTGAATTTCACGCCGACACAAGAGGAAATCCGCGCGTTCGGACAATCGGTACAAGATTGGCAGCCGTTTCCCGACACGGTGGACGCGCTGTTTGCGTTGAAACAAAAATACAAGCTTGTGATTTTGTCGAATGTGGACGATGATTTATTCGCCCATTCCGCGAAAAAGTTGCAAGTGAATTTTGATGATGTAATCACCGCCGAACAGTGTCGCTCGTACAAACCTTCCCTAAACAATTTTCGTATCGCGGAAAAACGCGTCGGCGTTCCAAAAAACGAATGGCTTCACGTCGCGCAAAGTTTGTTCCACGACATCGCGCCTGCAAAAGAAATGGGACTGAATACGGTGTGGGTGAATCGCCGTTGGAACAAACAAGGTGGGGGCGCAACACTGCCAACGGAAGCGACTCCCGATGTGGAAGTGAAAAGTCTTGCTGAACTCGCACAGATGGTAAGCGAAGGGGACTGAGGGAAATGAGAGAACTTGACCATTGGTTGGAAACCAATGGCAAACGA
>CALMZO010000199.1 GCA_937870825.1 uncultured Chloroflexota bacterium
GAGGCGGTCCACGCGCCGGGATACCGGCCGATCGCCGACCACGGGATCACGACGTAGTTCATCACCAAAAACACCGCGAGTCCGTACAGCGGCCCGGTCAGCCACGCCCTGTGCGCCAGTGCCGGCAGCCGGCGGCTGGCGGCGACGAAGACCGCGGCGGCACCGAAGGCGACCGTGAAGTGGGCGAGCAGGCCGAGGGCGGTCGTCTCCGGGCCGCCGGTGCGCGCCGCCGCGTGCGAATCGTTGGGTGAGATTGACACGACCGAAGCGATCGCCGCCCTGCGCGGCGCGGTGAATGACCCCGAGCAAGATGTCGTCATTGCCGCGCTCAACGCCTTGGCGATCACGCGCCACGAAGATGCGGTTTCGGAAATTGCGGACAAGGTGAATGACCCGGCGCGAAAAATCTCCTCCGCTGCGCTGGACGGGTTGCTGCGCCATGCGAGCACACGCGCGTTGGAGGAATTCCGCCGCGCCGCCGCACGTGACGAATTGCGCCCACAGACGTTAGAGGTCCTCGCGGGATGCCGGATACCCGAAACGATTCCCGCGCTGCTGAACCTCTTGAGCGACCCCGCGTTGCGCGATGCCGCCGTCACCGCGCTCATCCGTTTTGGACAAACGGGCATTCCACCTATGCGCCAGATGCTTGTGGAACGCGCGGGCGAGCCCAGCCACCGCCGCGCTGTGGTGGATGTGCTCAAGCGCGTGCGCTCGCCGCGCGCGATGGATGTGCTGGCCATCGCCTTGCAAGACCCGGATACGGGCGTGCACAAAGCGGCGGCACTGGCGCTGCGGGAGCGAGAAGCGTGAGACGTGAAACATCAAACGCGAACCGCGTCACACGCGACTTGACCCGAGTCCGAAAACATTCGACATGGCAACTCTGTATTTAAATGATTCCACTTTTGCCCTGTTGCGAGATTTGATTCACCACCGCACAGGGTCGTACTATGAAGACAATAAAAAAGAGTTGTTGGCGGACAAGCTCGAAGCCCTGGTGACCGAGCGCGGCTTTGATTCCTTTCTGGATTATTATTACTTGCTCAAGTACGACGACTCGACGCTAGCGGACTGGCAGCGCGTGCAAAACGCAATCTCGGTAAATGAGACGTACTTTGGGCGCGAGTACGACCAGATTCAAGCCACCGCGCAGGTCATTGTTCCGCAGCTCCAGCGCGAGCGCATCATCTTGCCCGTCCGCATCTGGCACGCCGCGTGTTCCAGCGGCGAAGAGCCGTACACGATGGCGATGGCACTCAACGACGCGGGCTGCTTCGCCAATGGAGCCGTCGAGATCATCGCCAGTGATGTGGACACGGAGGCGTTGGCGCAGGCGCGCGCGGCAGTGTATCGCGACCGCTCCTTTCGCGTGATGACACCGGAATTCAAATCCAAGTATTTTACGACGAGCGATGGCACGCACTATCGCTTGAACGAAGATATTCGCAGGCGCGTGCGTTTTGAACATATCAACTTGATGGACAGTATGGCGCTGAGCCAAATGAGAAATTTTGACATTATCTTTTGCCGCAACGTTTTTATCTATTTCACGACCGATGGAATTAAAAAGGTGGTTGAGCATTTTCATCGCGGTCTCAACCAACCCGGCTATCTCTTTGTCGCCGCGTCCGAATCGCTCCTGCGCGTGACAACCCTGTTCGAGTTGTCCGAAGTGGCGGGCGCGTTCACGTACAAAAAATAAGAAAGCTCTGGCCGAACGGAGAATCCAGTGGCTAACAAACCCGTCCGTGTGCTCGTCGTAGACGATTCGGCATACATCCGCAAAGTAGTTCGGGAAATGCTCGAACGCAGCCCGGACATCCAAGTGATTGGCTCGGCGCGCAATGGACTTGAAGCGCTTGAACTGGTCGAGCAATTGAATCCTGATGTCGTTACTCTCGACCTCATTATGCCGGAATTGGACGGGGTGGGCTTTTTGCGCGCGCAAATGCCAAAGCAGCGCATCCCGGTTGTGGTCTGCTCAATCGCCAGCGAAACCGGGGAAACGGCGATTCAGGCGATAGAGGCGGGCGCGCTCGAGTTCGTGCAAAAGCCAACCGCGCTCGCCATCGAGCAGGTGTATGAAATCACCAACAACCTCATCGCCAAAGTCAAAGCCGCCGCGAGCGTGACCCCTGACAAAATCCCCGTCCCGGAAAGCATCGTGCCCGGAGAGCGGATTCCGCCGCGCGCCGCCAAGGGCACTGTGGATGCGGTACTGATTGGCATATCAACCGGCGGACCGCAGGCACTGCGTTACATGATTCCGAAATTCCCCAAAAATTTTCC
>CALMZO010000200.1 GCA_937870825.1 uncultured Chloroflexota bacterium
GCGTCGGCGGTGAAACTCAAATGCGTTTTCGCCATGCAGATTGGTAAATCGGCGAACCCATTGCGTGTGTACAATTCGATTTTTTCTTCCGCTTCGGGCGAATAGTCCACGCCATCCGCGCGATAAATTTCGCGCGCAATGATTTCGATTTTTTGTTTAATGGGCAAATCGAGCGGATAGAGAAATTGAAAATTGTTTGTTTGCTTTGCCGCATCCATCACCGCGTCTGCGAGCTCCGCCGCGCCCGCGCCGCCGTTCATCCAATGCGTCGCTTTGACCGCCACCGAACCCGATTCTTCGACGACGCGTTCGAGAAATTTCAATTCATTGTCGGTGTCGTACTTGAATGAATTGATGGCGACGACGACGGGGATACCGTACTTTTTCGCGTTCTCGATGTGGCGCAAAAGATTCGGCAGACCTTTTTCCAACAGTTCGATATTTTCCTCCGTGTACGCTTTGTCGAGCGGACGCCCCGCGACAACTTTCGGTCCGCCGCCGTGCATCTTGAGCGCGCGAATTGTCGCCACCATGACGACGGCGTTCGGAATCAAGCCCGAATAGCGGCACTTGATGTCCATGAACTTTTCCATGCCAATGTCCGCGCCAAAGCCCGATTCCGTCACCACATAGTCCGCGAGTTTGAGCGCGATTTGGTCGGCGATGATGGACGAATTGCCATGCGCGATATTCGCAAACGGTCCCGCGTGAACGAACGCGGGCGTGCCTTCGAGCGTTTGCATCAAGTTGGGCATAATCGCGTCTTTCATCAACACCGTAATCGCGCCCGCGACGCCCAAATCTTCGGCGGTCACAGGTTCGCCGCTGCGATTCGTCCCAATCACCATTTTGGAAAAACGTTCGCGCATGTCGGGCAGTGATGTCGTGAGTCCGAGAATCGCCATGATTTCGCTCGCGACGGTAATGTCGAATCCCGTAAAACGTTCGCTCCCTTTTTCGTCCTCGCCCAAACCGATTTCGATTTTTCGCAGCATCCGGTCATTGATGTCCATCACGCGCTGCCACGTAATCGAATCGGGGTCAATGTCGAGGCGAAACAATTTTCGTTTTTCGTCCGCGTTCAGTTCGGAAAGATTTGTCGCGGTGATGCCGAGTCGCGCCGCGCGTTTTGCGATGGAAGGCGCGAACGTTCCATCGGGACACAACGCTTTCGCCAATTTGTCGTCGTCGGTTATCGCGCGTTCGTGCAACATGCGCGCGTCAATTTGTGCTGCCAATAAATTATTAGCAGCCGTAATCGCGTGAATGTCGCCCGTGAGATGGAGGTTGAAATCTTCCATCGGAATAATTTGCGAATAGCCGCCGCCCGCCGCGCCGCCTTTGATGCCGAACGTCGGACCCATGGACGGCTGACGAATGCAGGTGAACACGCGTTGATTGCGATGCGCGCCGAGCGCTTGCGACAAACCAACGGTTGTCGTCGTTTTCCCTTCGCCTAATGGCGTCGGGGTAATCGCGGTAACGTCAATGTATTTTCCGTTCGGTTGATTTTTCAAACGGTCACGCACTTCGAGGTGCACTTTTGCCTTGTACTTGCCATAGAGTTCGAGGTCATCGTCGCGGAGACCAACTTCATGCGCGACATCAAGGATAGGTCGCAGTTCCGCCGCTTGCGCAATTTCGATATCGCTCGGAACGGGATGTATTATTTTAATCGGCACGGATGAATTGCTCCTTTGCAATTGAGGTACGAACGTGAATAGTTTATACGGAATGTAAAATCGAGACAAGAAATTGAATTGTCAATTGTCCTTGCGCGGAGCGCGGCGATGTACTTTATCGCATGTGACGAAGCAATCTCAAACGCGAATCGCCAAAACAACGCGTTGTGCGTACTCGACGCGTGTGAGATTGCTTTGTGCCTCGCAATGACAAACGCGTTACACTGCAACGAGCCAGTCGCGAAATTCGGGCGCATCCATTTTGGTCGTCGCGCGTCCCCAACGTTCATTCGCCCAGCCCCAAAAATCAAAATCAATCGTCGAAATGTTTGCTTGAATCGCCGCCCACAACGTCCAACCCACATCGGACATGACCATATTCAATTTCATGCGCGCGAGTTTTTCATCGGACGCCTTGCCAAAATACGCGGCGCAGAGTTCGCGTTGATGCGCGTCGTCGAATTGCTGCTCTTGCGCGGTGTTGCCGAGTTCAAACGTCGGGTCATTGTTGCCGCTGTATTCAAAATCAATCAGCCACAATTTTTTCCCATCGTCAATGTAATTTTCCGCGAGCAAATCATTGTGACACGGCACCGTCGGCAATGGATTGCGCGCAAACGCGTTTTCGATTTCGCGCACGCGCGGCATGTATTCGAGATAACCATCGGGAATTTTTACATCGTACTGATTCGCAATTTTCAAATAATATTCTGTCAAACGAAACATGTTGAAATCATGCAAAAAACGCGGACCCGCGTGCAGTTGCTTTAACGATTGTGCCATGCGCGCCGCCATTCCCTTTTCATTCAAGCGCGCAACGCTCATCGTCTCGCCGTGAATAAATTCCAACACCATCACCTTCATGTCGTCGAGATATTCAATCACGCGCGGCGCGATGCCCGCCGCACTCGCCGCGCGCGCGTTATACACTTCGTTCGCGCGGTCCACCGCGAGCATTTCCGTCTTCGCGCCGGGGATGCGAACGACGTACGGCACACCGTCCGCGTCCACGCGATAATTCGTGTTCGTGAGTCCGCCGCTGATTGGGATGACGGTGAGGGTTTTGTTTTGGAAGGTGGTGAGGCGAGAAAGAATTTTTTCAATCGTCATGCGCGAATCCTCTCCCCTTTCGCATCATACAACACATCCGCGTCCACGCGCGCGGGAAAACGTTCGCCAAAAATTTCAATTTCGAGCGGCGTGCCAATCACTGCAATCTCAATTGGCAAATACACATAGCCGATGGATTTGCCGACAGTGTAGCCATAGCCGCCACTGCGTAAGCGTCCGAGCAGCGCGCCGTTATGATAAATCGGTTCGCCGCCATACAGTCCCATATTTTTTTCAAGTGTAATCGTCGCAAGTTTGCGCGGGATGCCATTCTGTTTGATTTTCGTCAATGCCTCTTTTCCCACAAAATTCGCCTTGTGTAACTTGACGCAGAACCCCAATCCCGCTTCGTACGGATTTTCATTCGGCGTAATATCACTGCTCCAATAGCGATATCCTTTTTCCAAACGCAGCGACTCTAACGCTTTGTATCCCGCCGCACGAATTTCAAATTCGCGCCCCGCATTGAACAACGCATCCCAGACGCGCGGCGCGTCCGCGTTCAATATGTAAAATTCCCAACCCAATTCGCCCACATACGTCACGCGCTGCGCCCACACACGCGCATCGGCAACCGAAATAAATGTTCCCGTCATGTACGGAAAATTGGCGTTCGACACATCATCACGCGTTGCGCGTTCCAACACATCACGCGCATTCGGTCCCCACATTCCAATCGTCACAAATTCCTCTGTAACATCCGCAATCACAATTTCTCGTTTCCCGTTTCTCGTTTCTTGCATTACCATCCATCCCAAATCGCTCGCGACAAAATTACTCCCACAAATCACGCGAAAATGTTCCTCGCCCATCCGCGCAATCGTCACATCGCTTTCAATCCCACCGCGTGGATTCAAAAATTGTGTGTACGTAACAGTTCCGACCGGTTTGTCCAAATCATTGTCCGCGAGGTAATTCAAAAATTCCAACGCGTCCGCGCCGCGCACATCAATTTTTCCGAACGAAGTCATGTCCCACAACGCGACAGATTCACGCGCCGCGCGATGTTCCGCGCGCGTGTGTTCAAAGAATGGCGTATCGAACCAGCCCGTCGCGCGTTGTGCCGCGCCCGCTCGGCGACCAACGACGGAGGACGAAGGACGAATGAGCGAATTCTCTTTGGTCGTTCGTCCTTCGTCCTTCGTCTCAAAATAATTGGAGCGTTCCCACCCGTTCTTTTCCCCAAACACCGCGCCGAGCGCGAGTAATTTATCATCAAGCGGCGATTTTCTTTTTTCGCGCGCGCGTTCGTTTTCATCGTGCGGAAAGCGTAACCAATAATAGTATTTGTATGCTTCCTTGGCGCGTTCGCTCGCGTAATTTTTATCGCGATAAATTTCGCCGAACCGCCGCACATTCAATTCCGTCACATCGTACGGCGGCTCGCCATTCACAATCCATTCCGCGATAATTTCACCAATCGCCGCGCCCGCGCCGAAACCCGTGTGGGACAATCCGCACGCCGCCCAAAATCCCGGAACGCCCGGCACGGGACCAAGCAGCGGTTTGCTGTCAGGCGTAATCGCTTCGGGCCCATGCACCAAATTCACCGCGTCCGCTTTTTCCAACATCGGCACGCGACGGATTGCGCCTTCCAAAATCGGCGCGAACAATTCCCAATCGGGCGGCAAAAGTTTTTGGGTGAAATCCCACGGCACGCCGTCCATCGCCCACTCGCGCGGTTCGAGTTCAAACCCGCCAATCAACATGCCGCCCACTTCTTCGCGCATGTACACCAAATTTTCCGGGTCACGTAAGCACGGCGCATTTTTTGGAAAGGTAAAATCGGGAACGCGCGCCAACAAGTGCTGATGACCAAGCGGCGTCATTGGCAAATTGACGCCGAGCATCTCGCCGACTTGGCGTCCCCACATTCCGCCCGCGTTCACAACACAATCCGTTTGAATCCAACCCGCGTCGGTGGTGACGCCGCGAATTTTTCCATCCCCTGAGCGCGTCGAAGGTTCGCGCGAAATTTCCATCACACGCACATTCGTAAAAATTTGCGCGCCGTTTTGTTTGGCGCGCCGCGCGATTTCCATCGTCGCGCCGCTCGGGTCAATCCAACCGTCCGTCGGCAAATACAATCCGCCATACAAATCTTTGTCCGTCAGCCACGGATAAATTTCTATACAGTCGCGCGGCGAAATGATTTCGACATTCAAGCCAAGCGCTTTAGCCAAACCCACCTGGCGTTTCAAAAATAAAAATTGGTCGGGACTCGATGCGACGCGCAAACTTCCAACCTCGTGCCAATTGCCCGCGCCCTCGTCAAGCGCGCGATACAAGTCAATCGAATATTTTCGCATTCGCATCAACGTCGGCGAGGTGTGAAAGTGCGTGACCATTCCCGCCGCGTGCCACGTCGAGCCGCTGGTGAGTTCGCCCTTGTCCAACAACACAACATCGCGGACACCCATTTTCGTCAAATGATACGCGATGCTTGTACCCGTTATGCCGCCGCCGATGATGACGACGCGCGCGTGTTTTGGAATTCCGGTTCCCTCGACTCTGCTCGGGACAAGGATTGGATGATTCGGTGATTCGGTCATTCGATTCTCGATATTTCTGTTCTCTGTGGTCTGTAGTCTGCTGACTGCTTTATCCTGCCGTCAATTGATGCGTCACGATTTTTCCGTCGCATCGCGGCGGATTGCCTTGCGCCAATTGTAAATTTTTTTTCACCTGGCTGCAATGGCCGTATCCGAGCACCATCGCTCTTTCCGGTCAATCTTTCTGCCGTTGCAACGGACGCCGCGCGTTGTTATAATCTCGTTCATCTCACCGATGGCAAGGACGCCACATGAACCCTGACCTCTCACTCATTCTCCAACGCGTTCCCGCGTTTCAAAATCGCGCCGACCTCAAAACCACCTTTCTCTCCGGCGGCATCACCAATCAAAATTATCGCGTGGATGTTGGCGCCGAGTCATTCGTGATGCGTCTCGGCGGCGCGAAAACGGAACTGCTCGGCATTGACCGCGCGAACGAATACGCGGCGACAAAAGCGGCGGCAGAAATCGGCATCGCGCCGGAAGTGGTTGACTTTATTCAGCCCGAAGGATATTTGATTGCGCGTTTCATTCGCGGGCGCGAAATTTCTGTGGACGAAATGCGTCAAGAGAATACCATTCACGAAATCGCGCGCGCGTTGAAAAACATTCACGCGCTCGCGCCAATTCGCGCGACGTTTTCCCCATTCGACGTTGTGCGCGCGTATGACAAACTCGCGCGGGAACATGGTGTCAACACCTTTCCCGAAAACTATGCGCGACTGCGTGAACACATGAACGAAATCGAAACACGTTTCACGTTTGACGCTTTGCGTCCCGTCCTCTGCCACAACGATTTGTTGAACGGAAATTTTTTGCGCGACGAAAACAATCACATTCGCATTCTCGATTGGGAATACGCGGGCATGGGCGATTTGTTTTTTGACCTCGCCAATTTTTCTGCGCATCACGAGTTGAATGACGAACAAATTCAAGAACTCCTCGACGCGTATTTTGACAATCCCCTCCCAGAACATTTCGCGCGCTTGAGATTGATGCAATGTATGTCCGATTTCCGCGAGGCAATGTGGGGCATCTTGCAGCAAGGCATCAGCGAACTCGATTTCGATTTTCGCGGGTATGCCAATCAATTTTTTGAAAAACTCGCCGCACGACTGAATGACCCGCGTTACGCCGAGTGGATGGCTACCTTGAAATAGTCTCACGCCAAGCCGCCAAGAAAAAAATGTTGCGAATCGGTGGCTGCTTGGCAAATCGCTTGTCGCATCACGTTTCACGTTTGACAAACCGACTATCCGACAGCCAAACTCCATTCTCCAATCTCTAAACTCCATGACCCAATCACCCAATCACCCAATCCTTGCCCCGAGCGCAGTCGAGGGAACTGGAATTCCAAAGCACGCCCGCGTCGTCATCATCGGCGGCGGTGTCGGCGGCGCAAGCATCGCCTATCATCTCACGCTCATGGGATGGCGCGATGTTGTTGTGTTGGAACGCGGCGAACTCACCAGCGGTTCAACGTTTCATTCGGCGGGACTTGTTGGGCAATTGCGAACGTCATCGAATTTGACCAAGATGATTCGCTACAGCACCGATTTGTATCGCCGCTTGAACGAGGAAACGGACATTGACCCCGGCTGGCGCGAGGTGGGAAGTTTGCGGCTCGCGTCGTCGCCCGCGCGTTTGGAGGAATTAAAGCATCTCGTCGCCGTCTCCCGTTCGTTCGGCTTGCCGCTTGAACTCATCAGCGCAAGCGACGCGCAAAAATTATTCCCGTTGATGACGACGGATGGCGTGGAAGGCGCGGTGTACTTGCCGACGGACGGTTACATTGACCCGACAGGTTTAACGATGGCTCTCGTCGCGGGCGCAAAAACGCGCGGCGCGAAATTTTTTACGCACACGCGCGTCACAAACATTCGCGTCGAAAACAATCGCGTTCATTCTGTCATAACGGACAAAGGTGAAATCGAAACCGAAATTGTTGTGAACGCGGCGGGACAGTGGGCAGGCGAAATCGGACGCATGGTGGGTTTGGGTTTTCCAATCATTTCGATGGCGCATCTCTATCTCATCACAAAACCGATGGGCATCACCCAAACCCTGCCGACGATGCGCGACCCCGATTTGCTCGTGTACTTTCGTGAAGAAGTGGGCGGCTTGATTATGGGCGGTTACGAACGCAAGCCCGCCGCGTGGGCGCTCGACGGCATTCCGCAAGATTTCAATTCCAAACTTTTGCCGCCCGATTGGGAACGATTTTCGCCCCTCATGGAAAATGCGATTCGCCGCGTTCCCGAAATCGAAAACGCGCAAGTGAACATGCTGCTGAACGGTCCCGAAGGATTCACACCCGACGCGGAATATTTAATGGGTCCGACAACGGTCAAAGGTTTTTGGATTGCCGCCGCGTTTTGCGCGCATGGGCTCGCGGGCGCGGGCGGCATCGGCAAAGCGATGGCGGAATGGATTATCGAGGGGCATCCCGAATGGGACTTGTGGCGGCTCGACCATCGGCGTTTCGGCGGGAACTATGCGAGTCAAAAATACATTCTCGCGCGCACCATCGAAACGTACGGAAAATATTACGACATTCATTATCCGAATCAAGAACGCGAATCCGCGCGTCCGTTGCGAATTTCACCCGCGTACGCGCGCTTGCAAGCATTGGGCGCGGTGTTTGGCGAAAAGACGGGATGGGAAAGACCGAATTGGTTTGAACGCATAGGGGATGGGGGGCAGGGATTGGGGGTTGGCAATAGATTTTCCGTCCCCCGATCCCCAACCCCCATCCCCCGCACTTGGACGCGTCATCACTGGTCTCCTTCCATCGGCGTCGAGCATGTCGGCACGCGCGAGCGCGCGGGACTGTTTGACGAAACATCGTTCAGCAAAATTTCCGTGCGCGGTCCGCGCGCGCTCGAAACGTTGCAATATCTTTGCGACAACGACATTGAGAAACCGATTGGCAGTGTGGTGTACACGCAGATGTTGAATCCGCGCGGCGGCATCGAATGTGATTTTACAATCACGCGGCTCGCGCTTGACCATTTTCAGATTGTCACAGGCACCGCGTTCGGCGCGCATGATTTACAACATATCCAAACTCACGCCCCCGGCGATGGCGTGATGATTGACGATGTGACTTCACAGTTCGCGTGTTTTGGATTGTGGGGTCCGCGCGCGCGTGATATTCTCTCGCGCGTCACGAAAGCAAATGTGTCCAACGACGCGTTTCCGTACATGACCGCGCAGCGATTCGAGATTGGAGATTGTCCTGTGTTGGCGCTGCGCGTGACGTATGTGGGCGAACTCGGTTGGGAATTTTATACGCCGATGGAATACGGGCGCGCGTTGTGGGATACGCTGTGGGACGCGGGACAGGAATTTCGAGTCGTCGCGGGCGGCTATCGCGCGATTGATTCACTGCGCGTCGAAAAAGGGTATCGCTATTGGAGCGGCGACATCGGTCCCGATTACACGCCGTACGAAGCGGGGTTGGGATTCGCCGTGAAATTGAATAAGCAAAGCGAATTCATCGGACGCGACGCGTTGATAAAACAAAAAGAACACGGCATCACGAAAAAATTGTGCTGCCTCACGCTCGACGATGCCGCCGCGATTGCGATTGGCAATGAACCCGTTCGTTACAATGACCGCGTGGTAGGATGGATTACGTCCGCGAGTTACGGCTATTCCGTACAAAAAAGCATCGCGTACACGTACTTGCCGATTGAATTGGCAAAACTCGGCACGCGGCTCGATGTCGAAATGCTTGGCGAACGCATCGGCGCGGTTGTCGCACAAGACCCGCAGTGGGACCCGACAGGCGCGCGCATCAAAGCATAAAGCCCATCTATCGCAATTTCAATCCTGTCCTCTTTTCGGCAGTCCCAACGCAAGCCCGCGACCAAAATCGCGGGCTTGGTTTTTTCAAAGACCCGGTGCACAAGGTATGATGATACTTTGATGATAGTGGTGTGGTACAAGGGACAAAGAAGGAGAAAAAACCATGCAAACACTTGCCCCTCGTCTTTCCGCGCGCGCGCCGCTTCACATTCTTTTGCCAGCCATTGTGCTGGCGTGTGTGTTCGCGTTTCTCGTCCTCGCGTTCGGCGTCTCCTATGTCTCGGCGGCAGGGACCACCTTTACCGTCACCACGTTGGCGGACAATTCAACCACAGACGGAAATTGCACCCTCCGCGAAGCAATTTTGTCCGCGAACGGCGCGCCCGCGAATGCGGATTGCGGCGCGAGCAGCGGCACACCGTACAACATCAATTTCAATCTGAGCGGCACAATCGTTGTCACCCCGACGCTTCCCGCGCTGAATCAAAACATGACGATTGACGGCAGCGGACAAAACGTCACCGTCAGTGGCGGCAATGTCACGCAAATCATGACAATCAACGCCGGCAAGACCGTCACGCTGCAAAATCTCACCATCGCCGACGGAAACAACACTCCGAATTACAACGGCGGCGCGCTTCTCAATAACGGAACGCTCACCATCAACAACGCCACCTTTTCCAACAACCTCACCGAATATCGCGGCGGTGGCATCTACAACGCGGGGACGCTCAATGTGAGTGAAAGCACGTTTTATAGCAACACCGTCAAATCGAGCGGCTGGGGCGGGGGGATTTTTAATACCGGGACCCTCGTCGTGGACCGCAGCACCTTTGACCAAAACAATATCCAGACGGGTGGCAGCGTGCGCGGCGGAGGCATTTACAGCAATGGCACAATGAATGTGACCAACAGCTCCTTTACCGATAACGACGCCACCTGGGGCGGCGGCATTACCGTTTGGGAAAACGGGAGCGTGAGCAACAGCACATTTTCCGGCAACGAGGCAGATACGAATTGGGGCGGCGCCATCGCCAATTGGGGCAACCTGACGCTGACGAACAACACGATTGCCAACAGTGCCTCCGGCGGCGGCATCAGCAGTTATGAATCGCTCACCATGACCAACAACACGCTTTCGGGAAATGTTGGCAGTGGCATCAATGTCACCGGCACGTTGACGTTCGCCAACAACATCATCGCCGGTTCGAGCAGCACCGATTGTATCAGCAGCGGCACAACGAGTTTGAATCTGAGCAACCTCGTCGAGGACGGCAGTTGTTCGCCCGCTTTGAACGGCGACCCACTGCTCAACGCGTTGGCGGATAACGGGGGACCCACGGAAACCATGTCCTTGCAAGGTGGCTCACCGGCTCTCAACGCGGGAGACAATACCACTTGTACGAACGCGCCCGTGAATAATCTTGACCAACGCAGCGCCATTCGCATCAGCGGTGGCAACGTCACCTGCGACATCGGCGCGTTTGAAGCCAATTCCGCAGGCACCATCACGCCCACCCCAACGCACACGCCGACAAATACACCAACCAATACGCCGACCAACACCTTTACGCCAACACCGACCAATACGTCAACGCCAACAAACACACCGACGAAAACCAATACGCCAACCGCGACGAACACGGCGACAAATACCAACACACCGACCAACACCTTGACGCCCTCTGCGACAGCGACACCATCTCAAACACCATTCACCGACGTTGGCATCACCAAAAAGGCGAAAAAGGTGAGCGCGGTCAAGCACAAGTACACGCTCAAGGTAACCAACAACGGCGCAACCGTCGCGAACGGCTTGGTCATCAAGGACAGACTTCCGAAAAAGTATGTCATCGGCAAAATCAACGGCGGAGGGGCAACCTGCACCAAGAGCGGACGCCTCGTGACCTGCAACCTCGCGTCACTCAATCCGGCGACAATTGTCACCATCGTGATTCAAGCCGCGCCGAACGGCGCAAAAGGCAAAAACTGCGCGAACCTCACGAGCAGCACCGCCGATTCCAACTCTGTCAATAACAACGCGTGCGCACTAGTGCCAAAGTAAAAGCAAAGGAAACAAAAAACGCGTGTGGTTTCAAGCCACACGCGTTTTGGTTTTACCCGACTGCATCGCCAATTCGGCGACGTTGCATAGCATTTTGGGATTGTCGTGAACATACCGGACTTGGTCTAACAGGCGCCCTTTGCAAAAGGCAATGTTACCGAAAACACACTTCCTTTGCCTTCGTTACTTTGCACCTGAATTTCACCGCCATGCATTTCAATAATTGCGCGCACCAATCTTAGTCCGATGCCCAAGCCATTGCCGCGCCGCGCATGGGTCAAATCCACTTGATAAAACGGTTCCAGAAGACGTTTCTGCACTTCGGGTGGAATCCCGGCACCTTGGTCAATGACCGCGACCGCACACATTTTGCCTTGTCGTTCCACGCGCAGCTCGACCGAATCTCCCGGCCGCGAAAACCTTGCCGCGTTCTCAACCAGATGTTCGAGGGCGCGATAGAGCATGTCCGCATCCGCCATTACCGGCGCGCTTCCGTTGCTGGATGCAAGCAAACGCACCCCCCGTTCTTGAAATTTCCAGCGATATTCTTGAAGCACACGCGAGACAATTTGTTCCGGCGAAATGGACTGGAGATGCAATGTCCACAGTCCTGCCTCCAGTTGGTCCAGCAAAATCAAATCATCCAAACGCGCTTTGAGCGTGAGCGCCTGTTCGACGACCAAATCCAATTCCATTCGTTCGCCATACATTGCGCGTTCTTGCCACAAGCGCAAATAACCGAGAATAAATGTGAGTGGACTCCCCAATTCGTGAGCGAACAACCGAAGCAGCTTGTGATTGATTTCTCGCAGACGCGTAACTTCTTCCTCACACTCCATGCTGGGCAACGCTTTCACCTTCCGTTCCGTCAAAGAATTCACAAGTTACCTCCGTAGGTTGTTTCACGAAACACGGCGTGTCCCCGCAAAGGCGGCAGCGGTTCCAATTCATCCACGCGGGCGACAAAATGCAGATGCGCGGCGCGCGCAAATTCATCCAGCGTGTTCGCCTGAATCGCCATGATGGCTTCCACCTCATCACTTGAAAATGGAAACCTCGAAAGAATCTTGCGCCGGGAACCGTTTAACAATGCAGCCCGAAACGAGCTATCCGTTAAAGCAGTTCCAATTAACCGCTGTAAAGCCACATTAGACATATCATTCTCTCCTCACAATGCCGGACGCGGGTTGGTGGGAGCATTGCGATGTCCGCCAAGTGCAAACGGAACGAAGCGAAAAATCCCCATTGCAATCAGAACATCACCGACACTAAAAACGCCTGTGACGGGGAATGGTGGTGGCAAAACAAAAATGTCTGAAAGAAAACTCAAGCGCGTCTCGGCAAGCGGCAGCAGGACATCTTTGGAGCCCATGACCAGAGTTCCGGGCGCGGTACTGTTCACCAGCCGCGTCATGCTCGCCTGCTCAAGCGCCTCAAACGTCACGGGCATGTAGCCGCCATTGGCTACGATGACGAGCCAATTGGCAAGCAAGCCCAAGCCCATCAGCCACATGCCGGGCAATTTTCGATTTGCCCAAATGAACCAGAGCGCCAGTGCATAGGAGGCGATTAACAACCCCACGCGCGCCGGATGCCCCAAAGAATTTGCAACCGGCAAATAGATGACGCCCGCCTGAAGCGCAAATGCAATCAGAACTTGTGTTACTCCCTGCAGGGAGAGAGATTGCAAATGCGACGGGCGTCCTCCACGCAAGAGCGCCCATGCGACTGCCAAAGCCAAAGCCGTCAAGAGAATCATTGAACCTGTATCTCGACAAGCTGTCGGGCTAACACATGATACATATCGGCGCGCCTGCGGCAAGGGCAAACGACGCCAAGGCGAGCAGTACCAAAATCGCGCGAACGACAGTACCGTTGATAAGAGCGGGTTGATTGGTTTTTTCCATGTTACACCTCATTATGAGAACCTTGACAAGACCAGATTGTCCTGTCTGTGTTCTTTATAGCAGAGTGCCACTTACAAAGTACTTACAAAATGCGTTTTCCGCCCCAAAAGGGCAAAATTCTTTGATTTTGCGCGCGCTTTGGCGTAAACATCCAACAAAAAGCGGGAGGTGTCGAACACACCTCCCGCCTTTTCGTACCATTTCCTCGTATCCCGTTCATCCATCCATCACCATACGCCGATACAGCGCCAAGGTCTCGGGCATCGGCGATACGCCAAACTCTTTTTCCAAACGCTCCGCACACTGCTGAAACGTCTGCATTGCAGCGGTGCGGTTGCCGACAGCCATATACGCTTGAATCATGTCGCGATAAGTGGCTTCATGCAGCGGGTCCCTGTCCAGAACCTTTTGATAAAATTCGAGCGCGCGCATTGTGTCGCCTTCTTGATGCCACGCACGCCCGAGGTTCGCCATTGCTTCCAGGAATTGAGTGCCCAGCTGTTCTCGCCGCAGCAGACACCACTCGGCATCGACCTGATACATAAAGTCACCACGATACAACGCAATCGCCCGCTCCAACGCCTGAATCCTTTGCGCGCCGTCAGACGCCTGTTCCGCTTCAGTCAGGGCTTTATCAAATTCTTGGACATCGAGCCAATAGACCATTTCGGGATTGATTTGATACATGCTGTCGTGAAACACCAGACATTCCTTGAACAGCGCCCGCCGAATCCGATGCACGCTCACATGAAACTGGTCATTCGCCGGATTCCGCAACGCGCCCGCCCACAAATGTTCGATTATTTGTTCCTTGCGCCA
>CALMZO010000201.1 GCA_937870825.1 uncultured Chloroflexota bacterium
ATGTACCCCAAATCCTTCAAGCGTTCGAGCACCTGGGCTTCGTCCTCTTCCGAATACGCTTCCCCGCGTTCGCGTTCCAATTCCGCGCTTCCTCCAAACTCGACTTGGCGCGCGTCCAAAAACATTTCGCTCAACACGCGTCCGTCCATGTCGCGCGGGACGGGGAGATTGAAAAGATGGAGAATGGTTGGCGCAATATCAATCAAACTGGGTGACTGGGTGAATCGGTGATTCGGGCGGATGGAATCGCCTTGTACAATCAGAATTCCATTCATGCGATGCGAGGACGAAACGCCGTAGGATGGCTCAAGAATTTTGTTCGAGCCAAATTCAAAATCGCCGAACGCGATCGTTTCGAGATTCTTTGGAAAAAATAAAATATCGGGCGCGTCGTCCAAATGCGCGCCGTGATAGATTTCTTCTTTTTTCCAAATTTTTTCAATTAACGGTTCGCCGTTGGGCAGTTTCAAGTCGCGCAAATCGCGCATCAACTCATCACGCACGCGTTCGTACTCTGCGCCGCGTTCGACAATCCCGCGCGGTTCGCGTCCCTTGACGTTAATGTGAACTTCGCCAATATAGCCAATCGAATACGCGCGCGTGTTTTCCCAATCCACATCATTGAGCGAAAGAAAAAAGCGTTTCAACAATCCGCGTCCGGCGCGGCGTTTATCTACTGTGCGCCGCAATTTTCCCAAACCCATGTTGAGCAGCATTCCGTACGCGGTGCGCGGCGTGAGTCCTGCGTTGAACGCGAGATTTTTGATTTGGGACGCGGGCGCGTTTTTTATTTTGAGATAACCGCGCTGTTTCAGAAAATTGTTGACGTACAAAAAATTGCGCAGCGGTCCGTGCCCGTGGTCGGACATGACGAGAATTGTTGTATCACTCGGCAAGGACGCGACGAGTTCGCCAATGTATGCGTCTATGTCGCGATAAATGTCGCGGATGCCGTCGCGGAATTTCGCGGCATCTTCTTGATTGTGTTGATGATGCGTCGCGTCGTACGCCCACCACAAGCCGTGACACACCGTGTCGGTTTCGGGAAAAACCAAAATCCCCAAATCCCATTCGTACTTGTGGAGCAAATACGCGGCAGTTTTCGCGCGCTGTTGAATCGAATAATGCAGCGCGTTCAAAAAAATTTCGCCGCGTCCTTTGGAATACACTTCGTCGGAATAGACAACATATTCACCAATGGCGTCGGCAATTTCGTTTTTCAAATCGGCAGGATACGTGAAATCAGACGCGCCGCGCGGTGTCAACATGCCCGTCACCATCAATCCGTTCAACGGCGTCGGCGGATATGTGACCGGTACACCCATCACAATACATTTCTTTCCATGCTCGCTCGCAATTTCCCAAACCGCTTTGCCGTCGCGATGGAAACTCGAAACGGGCGCGAGGTCATAGGAATTTTCGCGGCGCTGCATGAAATCGAACAAGCCGTGTTTGCCCGGATTTTTGCCCGTCATAAAACTCGTCCACGCGGACGCGGTGACAGGAGGAATCGTAGAAGCAAGTTCGGCGGAGGAACCCTTGGAGATGAGGGATTGTAGATTGGGGAGAAATCCTTGCGCGATGAAAGGATGAATGAGGTCGAACGTTGCGCCGTCGAGACCGATGATGAATACTTTGCTCATGCGGTTATTCTACAATCAAACTGAAATTTCCCCGCACAAATCGCGCTGCATCAACTCGCGCGTTTCTTGAAACGAATGTCCTGTGCTGATGAGATAGTTCAGTTTCGTCAACGCCGCAATCGGCGTCATGTCCGCGCCGCTCACGACCCCAACATCGAGCAACGCCGCGCCCGTCGCGTACGCGTTCAATTTTACCGCGCCGCGCAAACATTGCGTACAGTCCACAATCACGACGCCGCGCGCAGTGGCTTCCGCCAACGCGTCCAAGAGTTCTTGATTGTGATTCGGCGCGTTGCCTGTGCCGTACGCTTCCAACACCAAACCTTGCAGCGGCGGTTTCAGAACATTGCGTAAGAATTCTGCCGAGATGCCCGGAAACAAACGTAGCGATGCAACGGTGGCATTCAATTCTCGCGGCGGCGCAGACAAATTTTCTCCAGTTGCTGCGCGAAGCAAATTCCAATTCACTTGAATATCAATGCCCACATCTCCGAGCGGCGGATAATTTGGTGAATCGAACGCGTCGAATCCTTGCGCGTTCACTTTGACGGTACGACAGCCGCGAAATAATTTCGCGCCAAAGTACAAACACACTTCAGGAATCGCATAATTCGCCGCAAGCAGCAACGCGGTAATCAGATTTTCGCGCGCATCATTCCGCAATTCGACGAGCGGAATTTGTGAACCCGTGAGAATGACGGGCTTGTTCAATCCTTGCAAAAGAAACGGTAACGCCGACGCGGTATATGCCATTGTGTCCGTGCCATGCAAAACGACAAAGCCGTCGAACGCCGCGTAGTTTTCAAAAATATCCCGCGCGATGGCAAGCCATTCGCGCGGGGTCATGTTTGAGGAATCGAGCAGGGGAGTGTATTCGTGCAAAACGATTTCGGGCATCGCTGCGTCGCGCAGTTCAGGCATTTCGCGCAAACGCTGTTCGAGAAATCCCGGCGCGGGTGCGTATCCATCGCCCGCATTCACCATTCCAATCGTTCCGCCCGTGTAGGCGATGTAGACGCGTTTAGGCATTACCCTATTACAAGAAGAAATTCAAGCATGGACTCGCGCCCAACTTTTCGCGCGTTCCGCTAATTCATCTTTGTACCTGTCCCAATGTCGTAGAGTCTCTGGGTCAAAGTCTGCGCCATTGGGCCACGTCAAGGTATGAGCGATTGGGTCAATGCTGACTTGATTGAAAAATTCAAGGTCGCGCAGTGGTCCCCACATTTCACCGTACAGCACAGGTTCAAGATTGATGACTTGAGTTTCGCCATCATCAAATTGAACGCGCAAAGTATAATCCTTAACGATTTCAAAGTCAGTTACTCGATACAATTTGTGATACATGGTCAAGTTCCTACAAACCCGCAATCTTGATTGGTTTTTCACCATTCTGGACGCGCCGCCAATTTTCTTCCAATTCTGACTGACGCAATTCAGCCCATGCTAGGACAAACCGCGTTTGTCTGCGGGGGAGCGCTCCTTCAAGAACAACGGGTGGGCTAACTGAAAAGGATGCAATGAACTCGGCATAGTATGCATGAAAGTGTGGAAGATGATGTGGTGTATCAACTTCTGTGTACATGTAAATGTTGATACCTTGAAATGATGCAATTAAAGGCATTATCCCACATCCATAAAACTCACATTCGCCACCTTCTCGCCCGACTGACCACTGTTCATTGATAACTGATTACTCGCCACCGGCATCGGCGCGTCTTTCGTTCTATCACTCACCGGTCCCATCCACAACGTTTTCACAATGTCGCCTGTATAAATCGCGTTCGGTTTTGCTTCGCAGCCCGCCCAGCAGCCGACGCATTTTTTCACCACTTGACGCTGC
The DNA here is from genome assembly GCA_937870825.1 of uncultured Chloroflexota bacterium. Taxonomy (GTDB): domain Bacteria; phylum Chloroflexota; class Anaerolineae; order UBA4142; family SHND01; genus SHND01. The sequence continues at coordinate 3,487 of CALMZO010000201.1, forward strand.
GGCTCGATTTCTTTGCCGAACCAAACGTCGCGCAATGATTGCGTTCGCAAATTGCCGACGACATTCGGATAATACACGCACGTCATCACATCGCCGTTCGGCATGAGGCGCATGTGGTCAAACAATTCGATGCACGATGGTTTCGGCGACTCGATGCCTTTGAGCAAACGATTTTTCAAACCGTGCAAATAATATCGCTGCACAATCCATTCGGGAATATCGTGAATCGCATCGCGGCGGTCGAGTTGGTCGAAAATGTACTGCAATTGTTCGGGCGTGAAATCGCTCATCGAGACCGAACGCATGTCGGGCTTTTCGTTCTCTTTCGTTGTGTTCATGCGATACAGCGTGTAATGGTCTGTCGCAATCGCGTAATGGACGGGAATGTTCAATTCCGCCATCGCGTCGCGTAGGGGTTCGATTTGGTCCCAGTTGCGGTCGGAAATCGTCTGATTCACGCCGAGATAAAAACCGTACTGCTCGCGCATCTCCGCGAGCGTGCGCAAGGTGCGAAGCGATTTATTGTACAAACCGCGATAGCCGCGAATTTCATCGTGGCGGTCGCCCACCGCGTCAATGGACATTTTGATATGCAATTTTTTTGAGCCGAATGTTTTCGCAAACTCGGTGATGCGTTCGTACATTACGCCCGCCGTTGTGAGATGAATGACGGTTGGGTCAACATTTTCCAGAATGCTGCCGACGAGTTGGTCAAAATCGCGGCGCAAAAACGGTTCGCCGCCGGTGAGACGCAGCGTGTCCAGTTTTGGAAATTGCTTGAAAATTTTCCCCGCTTCTTCGGGCGACATGTCATCGTGGTCCGTCTTTTTCCAAACATCGCACATGAAACAGCGCAAGTTGCAGCGCCATGTGACGATGAACGTAACCATGCTTGGGAAATCAACGCGTCCGAGTTTGTTGTTGACGACGGATTTTGCAATGTTGGTGTAGGTGGATAAAGCCATTTGCTAGTCGTTAATCGTTAGTCGTTAGTCGTTAGTCGTTAGCGGCTTGCTAATAACGAATGACTAAAAACTAGCAACTATTCATGTTGTCCTCTGCGAATCGCGCTCACCTGGTCGGCGAGAATACCGAACATGAACGTCATAAATGCAGAGACGAAAAGAATGACCGCGCCCGACGCGACATT
>CALMZO010000202.1 GCA_937870825.1 uncultured Chloroflexota bacterium
GGCTTTGCGTTGAATGACGAAATTGTCTTGTGCGGCGCGCGATTGTTGAACGACATGCGCGAGTTCGTGCGCGAGCAATTGTTCGCCCGCGCGCGTGTTTGCCGCGTACTGCCCCGCGTCGAAAAAAATGTCGCGCCCGAGTGTGAACGCGGACGCGTTCAGAACGCGCGCAGCGTTTTGCGCGGACGCGTCGGTGTGAATGCGGACGTTCGAAAAATCTTCGCGCGTCCTGTTGAGACCTTCGAGGTTTCCGGAAACCTCGAAGGTCTTGGCTGCCTCATCCGCTGCGCGTTCCGTCGCATCGTCCGCGTCGACGATTTGCAGGGACGCAGCGCTTGGCGCGGGAAAAATCGGAAGGTGCGCGAAATGATGTCCGAGCCGCGTTTCCATGTGTTCGCGCGTTTCTGTGTCGAGCGATTGCCCCGCCGATTCACGCGCGCGTTCAACCAAAGCGCGCGCGCGAGTCTCCGCTTGCGCGTTGCGCGCAAGATGCGACGCGGGGTTTCGTTTCAACATGACGCGGGTGTTCAAAATCAATCGCTCCACTTATTCCAGCTCAGGGATGAGCTGGCGCAGCACACTCATGATGAACTCTGGGCTGCGCATACTTTCGGGACTGGCATCCAGCAAAAGATTCCAAATGTCGCCAGCCAATCCTTTTCTCCCCTGGACTTGAGCAAGGTCTGCCAGAAATTGCTTCATTGTCGTCGGAGGTTCAAGCAAGTGCAGCATGTCATCCAAAACAAGATATTGCAATAGGTGAGGCGAGATGCCGTGCCTTGCGCCCTCAAATGCCATATCGAGCAAAGTTGCGCCGGGTTCGAGGATTTTTTGGTTGAATGTCTCGCTTGGCAGCAGGTCTTTGATGATTTCAATCTTAAAGCCCTTATCAATCAACAGGTCTATCATTGCCAACGTAAAGGGAGACCGTCCCGTTTGCTCCATGCGCGTCTTTTGGGTCTCAAAGATTTTTTTTGCGCGTTCCCAAATTTCCCCAATCGTTTTGGCGTACGCGGCGGGACTTTCTTGGGTCTTGAAAATGTCATAGATGACGCGCAGGACAGATTGATTTGCCTTGTTGGTGGGCTTCGCTTTGAGCGCCTCAAGAACTTCAGTGCCTTTAATGATTCCGCCGCCTAGCGTATCTGGTTTCTTTGTCTCTGCCTCTTCCAATGACGGTGCGATTTTTCGTCCAGGTTGCTCAGTAAGCGCCTTTTCCACCGCTTGCGTGATTTCTGCTTTGTTCTCGAATGCTTGGACTGCAACTTCAGTGACTTCCAAAAAGCCGCGCAGTTTGTTATAGTCCTTCCAAGAAGGCGCTGGCTCACCGCGCTTGGGTGGGTTCTCGATCAAATCCTTTGTATATTTTTTGACGATTTGTTTCTCGGTCGCAGTTGCCAGTTCTTGTTTTTGATAAATATCGTTGATATTGTCCGGGACGCCAGCCAAACGCGGAACCGTTGGTTTGGGTTTCTTTAATGGAGCTATTTCCGCGTCGAAAGCGGCGACTTCGCTTGCCACTTGCGTTTGCGTTTCCTCCGCGGTGACATCCAGCGCCTTTGCCGCTTTCGCATCTTTTTTCGCCTGCACTTTTGTCTTGACGAATTTGAATCCTTTGACCAGTCCCGCCACGAGCAACATTCCGATGGGTACAAGCGTCAACGACGCGAATTCTTCCGATGCCGCTTTCGTGTGTTCGTCGAATTTGGCGAGCGTTTCCGCGTCCGCCGCCGCATCCAAATGACTCATCCCCGATTGAAATTGGGCAATCAACGCGGCGATGCCGACAAGACCTGCGCCCGCCAACGCGCCAACCAACAACGCGGGCGCGCCCAACAACGCCAGCGGCGCACCCACAATCAAACCTAACGTAAGCGCGGCTTGGGAGACGCCCATCAAGCGTTTGCTAAGCCCACCGAAAAAATATCCCTTGCGCGCGTCCCCGGAACTCTGTTTCGCTTTTTCAAGGTCCTCGTTCCCTTTTTTCCAACTCTCGGCGCCAGTTCCCAATTGCCCAATCGTCATCTGGTACGCCGTCCGGAACGGATGCGCCGCCGCTTCCTCGAGCGCGGCTCCGCATGCTTTGACAACTTGATGCTTTGCCGCATGCAGTTTTTCGTCCTTTGTCATCGCCACGAACTTTTTTTCTTCAGGCGAAAGCGCTTTAAACCATTCGATGGTCTTGAGAAACAAATCCAAATCGTTCGTGCGCGCGGTGGTTGCTTTATCAAGTAATTTGAGTTCTTCAGGCGATAGCGTCTGTAATGCTTGAACAACCTCTTTGAATTTGGTAAGGTCGGTTGGTCGTTCACCACCGGGCGCAGTCAGTAAATCTTGCAGCTCTGGACTCTGCGTCTTGATGAAATCGTTATACGCTTCAGCGTCGCTCGTACTCGCGCTCGCGCTCGGCTGTGACGTGGTGCTTGGTTGAGTAGTTGGCTGAGTGGTTGACGCAGTTGAAGGTTGTGTCGAAGGCGTAGCGGCAGGTTGCGTTGTCGGTTTGCCTTTGGGGTCTGTGCCGGTAACTGTACTTGGCGCGCCATCCTTTTTTCCTTCTCCGCCGATTTTACCTTCGCCTTTGCCCTCTTTCGCTTTGCCTTTTTCTTCGGCGCCTTGGTCTGCTTTTCCTGTGCCACCTTTTTTGTCATCACTTTTCACGGGCAGAGGAACAATCTTGACCGGTTGGTCAAGACCGACAACGTGGAGTTCAATCGAGCGAACGCCTTCGAGCGTTGTGCCTTCAGGATACGTCCACTTTAGCGCCTGACCATCTTCTGTGCGCTTGCAAGGAATGATGGCAGAATCGGGAATGACACCATCCTCAACGGCAAGTACGTAATCGCCGTAATCAGGTTCGCCGTTGTACGTGGGTTTCGTTTGAATCGTCGTTCCATCTTCGAGTGTGAACGTGAGCAGACCGAGCGTAACGTCAAATTCAATCGCATTGACTCTTTGCTTTGGCGCTTGCGCGGCTTGTTTGCCCTGCGCGGGCGCCGCTTGCTTGGATGTTCCCTTACCACCTTCGCGCGGCGCGTTATCTTTTTCCTCTGGCAGCGCGCTTGCAGTCCCCGTGGTATCCGGCACAACCGCCATTTCTTCAAAGCGATGTCCCACGCGCGGCGCGAGCGTCGGCGCGTCAAATTCCGCGCCAATCTCAATCGTCGGCGCGCTCGCGCGCAGCGTTGGCGCGAAACTCAAACCCGCGCTCGCCTTCGTTTTTACCTGCTCGCGTTCGCCAATCATTGCAAATGAATCATTCCGGATTCTGCAAACTTGTGAACACCGCTTGCGCGATTTGCGCGCCTATCACCTCTCCGCGCGTAGAATGCATCGAGAACGCGCCCGCATCAACAACCTCGCGCGCATCTTGGGAAATCAATCCCCGGGCGCGCGAGTGTTCCGAAAAAAATCGCCGGAGTTCGCGTTGCACCGCGTCCCCAATCCGATATTTTTCCGACGGCGCGAATCCTTCGAGAACGAGTTCGTCAATTTCAATCACCACAGAAGGTTTCTCGTTTCTCGCCTCTCGACTCTCGTTTGACGTTTCACGATGCAGCCAATCCCTCGACATCGCTCGGGACAAGTCTCCAATCTCTCATCTCGCTCTCTGTCATGGTCTTGTTCATCTTGGCGTACTCGCTCTGCGCCGCGCGCAAGAGATGTGACATCGTAACGCGTTGTTGTTCATCCGCCGCGAGAAAGGACGCGTGCAGCGCGATGTTGCGAATGTTGCCGCCCGCAATGTTCAAACGCGCGAGACACTGCGCATCAAGCATTTCCGTCGGCGTGCGGCGCGGAAAAATTTTGCGCCAAATTTCCGCGCGCTGCGCGGCATCGGGAAACGGAAACTGCGCGATGAATCGCAAACGGCGTACAAATGCGCGGTCGAGATGTTCTTGCAAATTTGTCGTGAGGATGGCGAGTCCGCGATATTGTTCCATGCGCTGCAGCAAATAACTGATTTCGATATTCGCGTAACGGTCGTGGCTGTCCTTGACTTCGCTGCGTTTTCCAAACAACGCGTCGGCTTCGTCAAACAACAAAATTGCGCCGCCCGCTTCCGCCGCGTCAAACACGCGCCGCAGATTTTTTTCCGTTTCGCCAATGTATTTGCTCACGACGGCGGACAAATCAATGCGATACAAATCGAGTTGCAGTTCGTTGGCGAGGACTTCGCCCGCCATCGTCTTGCCCGTGCCGCTCGCGCCTGCAAAGAGCGCGGTGATGCCGAGACCGCGCGCGCTTTTTTCGCGCCAACCCCATTCGTCGTACACACGATGCCGCTGGCGCACATGCGCCGCAATATCGCGCAGCACCTTCATTTGCGCGTCGGGCAAAACAATGTCGTCCCATGTCGCAAAGGTCTCGATGCGCTGCGCGAGAGTTTCCGCGCCGTATTCGGAATCGAAACGCCGCCGTGATTGAACGCGACTCGCTTCCCACAATGCCGCGCCGGATTCCGCGGCGTTCGCTTGACGCGCCTCATGGACTGCCGCGTGAATGTCGGGCGCGTCCAAATCAAATTGCGCGACGAGCTGTTCGACGTGTCCGTTCAACGATGTTGTCATTTCGCCGAGCGTTTGCGTCCACACCGCGCGTTGTTCCGGCGCGGACAGTTTCGGCACGTCAAAGGTGAAGATGACGCGGGTAGGCAGCGTACGACGAACGCGCGTAACGAGAAACACTTGACCGCGCACTGTTTCCAAAAAATGCGCGAGCGCGGGAAGGTTTGTATTCTCTTCGACATGCGACGCGTCGAGCAAGAGCGCGCCGCGCGTGAGCATCAGCTCGCGTTCCACGAGTCGAATGAACGCCTCAAGTTCGGCAGCATTCGTCGGCAACCGTTGCGCGTCCGCGCCGAACAACGGAACGTTCCATTGTTCGCAGACCGCCGCCGCCAGCGCGCGTCCATTGCCGACAAGTTGAATCACCGGCGGCGATGCGGCATGTTCCGACGCGCGCACGATTTTTTCCACAATGTGCTGCTGCGATTCGACAAGCGTTTCGCGTTCCGCGAGAGGCACAATAATTCCATCGAGCCGCGCGTCGAGCTGCGCGATGCCTGTTAGAAAATGCAGCACGCGTTCGTCAATTCGCAGCGGACTCGTCGTCAAGGTGCTGCCGCCGCCAATTTCGAGCAAGCGCCAATGCCGCAATGGCGCGTCAGGCGTCAACGCGCTCCAATGCGCGTCGGGCAAGAGCGCGAGCGCGAGGGAAAATGTCGGCGCGATTTTTTGGGAATCGTTTTGCGCGCGCGCCACCAGCGCGGCAATTTCGGAATCCAATTCCACGCCCGCGCACAACAGCAGCGTATCGCGCTCGAACGCAGAGAGATGAAACGCCTCGCACAATACGTCGAGCGCGGCGCGCGCGGGCGCGATTTCTGACGCGTCGGTTTCTTCCGCCGCGCTCTGTGCTGTCTCTGCCACGCGCGTTTGCAGCAACGCGCGCAGGCGCGCGAGCTGCGCGGAGAGATATTTTTGATTCAACGCGAGCCAGTCGTTCGTCATTCGTCGTTCGTCAAACAATCGTCACGCGCTGCGCGTTGTCGAACGCGGGCGGCGTGACCGTGCGGTCAATCAAAATACTTTCCACTCCGTCCACACGCAGGCGCACAAAATAATCGCCGGGCGGAATGCCAGGAAATGAAAAATTCAAGGTGTTTGTCTTGGCAGCATTGAACGCCGCCGCATTGGCTTCGCGGTCGCCGAGCAGCAGTGACGCGCGCTGTCCGCGCCACACCTCGGGCGCGCACGTCACCGTCACATTCAAATTGCCGTTGCCGTCACGCGCGAGGGGACTCGCGGGCAGTCCCGGATTGTTCGGCGCGAGCGCGAGTCCGAACGCGTTCGTCGTCCGATACAGATTTCCCGCGTTGACAAATCCAACGCTCGCCGCGTACACGCCCGCAGGAAAATCTGCCGCGTTGTTCGGGATGCGAAATGGAACGCGCGTATCCGTCGCGCCCGCGAGCGGATTCACCGTAACGGGCGCGTTGAACAGCCGATGATTCAACAAAATTACCACGCTGTCACCCGCTTCGCCGTCGAGACTTGTGCCGTCGAGGGTGACAATTTCATTCAAGCGCGCGGCGGTCTGTTCATTCTCAAAGGTCGCGGCAAACAGTGTGGGAAAGGGCGAGAGCAAATTTGGCTGTACGACAACACCGACATCATTCAAGCCGCGCGTCAGCACGGGGAGCGGTGAACGTTTCGGCGCGACGCTTTCAATCAACACAACGGAAACGGCATAGCACGCGCTCGGACGATATTTCGCGCCAAACATCGTCCACAATTTTGAAAGCTCATCCATCGTCATCGGGCGATGCGCGATTTTGATTTGTTCAATTTGGTCTGCGAGTTCCGAAGTGGCGAGCGCTTGCAGTGTTGGCGGCAGTCCTCCGCCACCGGTTACGGGAGTTGGGGAAAGCGCAGTGCGAATCGCGGCGCGCGCGAGGACCGGACTTTCGTGGAGCAATTGCATCGCGTAGCCCAGCAAAATTTCCGTGTGAAATTCGTGCGCGCCGTACGCGGTGAGCAGATAATTCAAATCGAGCGCGAGCGCGGGATTCGCGGTGCGTTCGCCGCGTCCGTTGCGCGAAGGCAAGTCGGCATTCCGCCAGCCCGCATTCGGTGTGACGTTGTAAAGAAAAAGATTGAGTTGGCTTGCTTCGTCCGTGCCTGTCGTGATGCGGTCAGGCGGAAGCGCGGTGACGGAGACATCGCCGATGCTCGCGGTGAGGTCGCGGTCAATCAGCCCGTTGATGAGTAAATCTTTTAATACGGCAGTCACTGCCGCGATGCCCAACGCGCTGCTCAACGTTCACCTCGTTCGCGTTTTTTCAGATATTCGTCGAGCGACATTTTTTTGGATTTCGATTCGCGCTTGAGGGGCGCAGGAGAATTTTCGGAAACGGCGCGCACAACAATGCGCCCGATGTTGACGCGCACGATAGGCGCCGCGTTCGGCGCGGCGTCCGATACCGTCTCGATGCGCGGTTCAAGCGGACGCGGCTCGAATGCTTGTGCAGGGTACAACGCGGAAATCGGCGACGAAATTTCTATGCGCGAATCATCGGGCATCGCGATAGGCGGTTCGGATGTTGCGCGCGTTTCCTGTTCGACGCGCGGTGTTGGCAATTGCGCCGCTGGTTCGATGGAAGTTTGAGTGACGCGCAGCGCGGTGTTTTGCGATGCCGGTGAGGTGGGCGCGTCCGTTGCGTCATGCGATGGCGGAGCATTCAGCACACCGCGATACGGTTCGCGTTCGCGCGAAAAGTTTCGCGCGGCATTCGGCAATGTCGCGCGCGTTGGAATTTCATCGCGCGCAGCTTGATTCAAAATTTCGTCAGCAGATTCTTGAAACGGCGCGAGGTCCACGCGCGGCGCGATGGGTTCAAACAACGCGGGGACGCGCGGTTTCAACGTGGGCGTTTCCGAAAACTGCGGTTCGAGCAGCGCTGTCAGAAAATCCATTGTTCAGCCGCCAATCATTTCCAAATACGTTTGCCGCCGCTGCGGACTCAACGCGAGAATTTCGCTTTCGCTCCAGCCATACGCCGACGCGAGCGCGTGAACCTCGCTCAAGATTCGTTTTGCCCACGCGTCGAGTTCGAGCCAAAAAAATTTCTCAATGTCGAAAGGTGCGTCCCATTCGCGCAAACAATTCGGACACTTTAACTGCACGCGCAATGCCGCCAACGGGTCATCGCGTTCCAACTGCGCGCTCAGCGCGTCCATGACGTTCGCGTCGAGAGAGATTGCATCCTGCGCGTGATGTGTAGAGTTCACATTGACCACGACACGCTGCAACAACAGTTCGCGCGCGGTGACCACATTGGGCGCTTGCCTTGCCGCGCTCAGGTCATTCGAATCGGGCAAGCGATACATGAGAGTGAAGCCGTTCACGCGCAGTTCGCGCGCCGTATTGACAGGAGGGGGGGGTGAAAGAAAATCGGCAACGCGCAGGGGCAATTCGAGACGTTCGCCGCACGCGGGACAATCCGTCAACGCGTCGAGGACATTGCCAAAGACGCGCGCGCGCAGTTGGAGCAGTTGTTCGTTGCGCGCGCCGAGAGGCAGTTGGGCAAGTTCCGCGCGCGATTGATTGGTCGCAGCGGCGAGGAGTACGAGTGGGCGTTCGAGCGCAGAACCCGCGCGCGCGGTTTCCCACGCGTCGAGCAATTCAACAGCGGATAAGAATCGCATTACGTTTGACGGTTCACGTTTTACGTTTCACGATTTATGCCAGTGTTGGTTCTTGCGGTTCGGCAACTTCTGTGTCGCGTTCCCATCCTTCGTTTTCGAGTTTGATGTGCTGAATCGCGACGGCATTCGCGTTCGCGTCGAGGTCGGGCTGCGCCTGGTATTCGGAAACCCAACAGCGATAAATTTTGTACGCGAGCGCGAGTTGACCGGCTTCGTTGTACAGTTCGATGATTATGTCTTTGCGAAAATCTTTGAGCGAAACTTCGGCGCCGAGACCCGCGCCAAAATTCCACACTTTGTTTGCCCATTTTTCAAATTCGAGGTCGTGGGTGACGCCGCGTTCGAGCGTGATTGCTTCAAATTCGGTGCGCCCCGGCGATTTGCGCGTGGTGGACGGGTCGCCGCCTTCGCGATGTTTGACGACTTCGGTCGTGCGTTTGAGTCCCGTCACTTTGCTCACGCCCGCGACATACTTGCCGTCCCACTTGACGCGAAACTTGAAATTTTTGTACGGGTCAAAGCGTTGGGGATTGACAGAGAATTGAGCCATTGGATTCCAAGACGGAGGACGAACGACGAATGACGAAGGAATTCGGCTACCGTCGTTCGTCCTTCGTCATTCGTCATGTTTGTATCTGTCCTGCCATTTGTTGAATCGAGATGATGACGAACTCGGCGGGTTTGAGCGGCGCGAAACCGACGACGATGTTGACGATGCCGCGATTGATGTCGTTTTGCGTAGTCGTCTCTTTGTCGCATTTCACAAAATACGCGTCGCGCGGGGTCTTGCCTTGAAACGCGCCTTGACGAAATAAATCTTGCATGAACGCGCCGAGATTGAGGCGAATCTGCGCCCACAGCGGTTCGTCATTCGGTTCAAACACAACCCACTGCGTGCCGCGATACAAACTTTCTTCGATAAACAACGCAAGGCGGCGCACCGGAATGTACTTCCATTCCGAGCCGCGCTGGTCGTTGCCTTGCAGCGTGCGCGCGCCCCACACGACATTTCCGTATACGGGAAAATTTCGCAGCACGTTGACGGCGTTCGGATTGAGGACGCCGTTTTCATTGTCGGTGAGATTCAGCGCGACGGAGGTTGCGCCGCTGATGCTCGCTTCGGTTCCGGCGGGCGCTTTCCACACGCCGCGCTGTGAATCGGTGCGCGCGTAAATTCCCGCGATGAAACCGCTTGGCGGAAACGCGCGTTCGATTCCGCCTTGAAAGGCATCGGGCGCAACAACCCAGGGAAAGTACAGCGCGGCATTGATGGCATCGTTGCCGGTCATTGCGGAATTGGGTCCGTTTTGCAAAGTTGTGAGCGTGTCGGCGGGACCGGCATCGGCAATGAGAAACGCGCGACGGTCGCGACAGAATTTTTGGAGTGAGGCGATAACCGCAGGTTTCGATTCGCCGGGGACGCACAGCAGGTTGAACAAATCAACGCGGTCAAGTTGAAACAATCCGTCCACGCCATTGACGGGCAGCAGCGCGGTTTCGAAATCATTCGTGTCGGGTTCCAAAATGTCGCCGAGCGTGCCGGGCGTTCCGCTGCCCAAGGTGGGCGAAGGAGTTGGCGTATTCGCGGGCGGCGTGTTTGCGTTGTTGAGAATTTCCACGTTGACCAACGCGGATTGCGTCGAAATCAGTTTCGCCGCGAAACGCGCGTCGGTCGGACTCATCGAAAGATTGGTAAAGACTTCGACGGGAACTTCGGTATTGTTTTGTACTTGTACCACGTTGAGCGTGAAACGATTGGAATCAAACGGATTGAGCCGCGTAGAAATCGCGTAACTGTTTGCCCATTCGCCGGGATTTTTCGCGGTGACGCGCAGTTTCGCGTTAATGTCCACACTTGCGGCATCCGCGTCCGGGTCAACGAGACGAATGATGTACGCTTGACTGCCGCCGTTGGCGAAAAAATGATAGACCGCGTACGAAAGCAAACTGCGCGAATCCGTTCCAAAGTTTCGTTCAAAATCCTGCCAACTCAAAACGAGCTGCGCGCGGTCGGTGGGACCACGCGGCGCCCATCCGGCAAACGCGGCAATAGACGTTGCAACGCCCGTGATGGTTCGAACTCCACTCGGAATTTCCTGAATATAGACACCGGGGTATGTGGGTGTCACAGCCATCGAAGACCTCCTTGCGGGAATCAAAGGATTGGCAAGTAGCAACGAGAGAATGGTTCGCGTGGAGAAAACCTGTGACGATGCGGGGGATGTCGGCGAACCGAAAAAGAACACTAGAGCGCGACGAGGCAACAGAGGAGAATGTTAATGACGTTGCCATTGTAGCATGGCAAAACGACTTGTCAATAACATTCTTTACGTCGTCAACACGCGCGCATCGGCAGCTTCGCACCAGAGCATCACCGACTCGTTCACGCGAAACTCGCCGGGGCGATGTCCCGCGCTGCTTTGAACGCGCGCCACAACGGTTTCGGCAGTGGGCAAGCCGATGAGATAGCGCGTATCTGTGCCAATATAGACTGCTTCGCGCACAGTGCCTTGAAACGAGATGCGCCCATGCTGCGGCGCGAATTCGGCGGGACGCGCGAGACAAACTTTTTCGGGACGCACGGTAACCGTCACTTGTGCGCCGCGTTCCAGAAATTCGTTTTGATGCGGAAGCAGCGCCTGTGCGCCGCCGACCTCAAAGAGCGTCATGTCCGCCGCAACATCCAGTACGCGCGCGCGGAGGAAATTTGTTTCGCCGATAAAATCCGCAACAAAGCGTGAGGCGGGGCTTTCGTAAATCTCCATCGGCGCGCCCACTTGCAAAATTTTCCCCGCGTTCATGACGGCGATGCGGTCACTCATCGTCAACGCTTCTTCCTGGTCATGCGTCACATAGACGAACGTGATGTTCAACAGCTCTTGCATGTGTTTCAACTCGAGCTGCATCGTCTTGCGTAATTTCAAATCGAGCGCGCCCAGCGGTTCATCGAGCAGCAGCACGGAGGGTTGATTCACAATTGCCCGCGCGAGCGCGACGCGCTGCTGCTGTCCCCCGGATAACTGCGACGGTTTGCGATTCGCGGTTTGCGGCAGTTCCACCAAATCGAGCGCGGCGCGCACGCGTTTCTCGCGTTCCTCCTTCGCCACGCGTTTCACGGACAAACCAAAGCCCACATTGTCGGTTACGGTCAGATGCGGAAAGAGCGCGTAATTTTGAAACACGGTATTGACGGGACGGCGATACGGCGGCACGTCATTCATCGGCTGCCCTTGAATCAAAACTTGCCCACGCGTCGGTTGTTCAAAGCCCGCAATCAAACGCAAAGTCGTCGTTTTGCCGCAGCCGCTCGGACCCAACAGCGTAAAAAATTCGCCCGCGCGAATTTGCAGATTGATGTCACGCACCGCGTTCACGTTTTGCGACGCGGGCATTAACGCGGGAAATGTTTTGTGTATGTCGCGCAGCTCCACAGCAAATTCACTCATGCAGTCCTCGTGTGACGGAATTGAACATTGATTTATGTTTGGGGTCTCGAAGTGGGCTGCGTGCCGATGCGCCGCAGCCATTCCGAAAGCACAACCAAGATGACAGAGACGAGCATAATCACGGCGGCAAGCGTGACGACAAGCGGAAGCCGACTCGGAAAGCGCAGCTGCGAATACAAATAGATGGGCAGTGTATTGTCCGTGCCGGTCAAGAAAAACGCGAGCGCGAATTCGTCAAACGAAGTGGTGAATGACGAAAGAAATGCGGCGACCAATGCAGGCGCGCTGATAGGCAATGTCACGCGCATCAACGTGCCCCAATACGTTGCGCCCAAATCCATGGCGGCTTCTTCCAGATTTTGCTCAAAGCCCGCGAGCCGCGCCGCGACAATCAACATCACATACGGCACATTGATAACGACATGCGCGGCGGCGACAGTCAACAATGAAAGTTTGACATTGAACTGCGCGAACAACAACAACAGCGCGACGCCCAAAACGACGTACGGAATCACCAATGGCAGGGAAGAGATAGCGAGAAAAAAACCGCGTCCGGGAAATTGAAAGCGCGCAATCGCAATCCCCGCCATCGCGCCCAGCACGACAGAAACGAATGATGAACTCAACGCGACGAGCAGACTGTTTTGCACCGATTCGATGAGTTCACGCGCGTTCGTGAGCGCGGTGTACCATTTGAGCGTGAATCCTTTGAGCGGAAAAACGAGCAGCGTCGAATCGTTAAAGGAAAAAAGAATGAGCAGGAGAATGGGGAGGTACAAGAAAAACGCGAGGAGTATGTAATAGACCAAGCCGAAGGAAACAAGAGAACGCCTCAGCATGGTTATGCTCCCGCCAAATCCGAAACGCGCAAGAAACGATTAAAGGCGAGGATGAGGAGCAATACCAGCGCCATCAACACCAGACTGAGAACCGCGCCGAGGGGCCAATTGAGCGCGCGCACAAATTGGTCTTGAATCAAATTTCCGTACATGACGCCTTGCGCGCCGCCGACCAACGCGGGCGTCACCCATTCGCCGAGCGTGGGGATGAAAACGAAAAAGAAGGCAGCCAGCACACCGGGCAAACTCAACGGGAGTGTCACGCGCAAAAACGCTTGCCACGGCGTGCAGCCCAAATCCGCCGCCGCTTCGAGCAAGCGCCGGTCAACGCGTTCGAGCGCGGAAAAAATCGGCAGTGTCGAAAAGGGAATCCACACATACACGAGCGTCACCACCACCGCCGTGCGGCTGTAAATCAAAAGTGGTGACGCTTCCTCAATCACGTTCAACGACAAAAGCGCCGAGTTGAGCAAACCGCCCGAACCGAGAATCAATTTCCACGCGAGAATTCGCAGCAGAAAACTTGTCCACGCGGGGATAATCAAAATCGTCAACAACGTGACGCGCGCGTCACCCGCGCGAAAGGACAAATAGTAAGCGAGAGGGTACGAGAGGACGACGGCAATCACCGCAGTCAGCAGCGCAATCCACGCCGACTGCGCCAACAGATTCGCATACGCGGGACTTGCCAAAAGGTGCTGGTAATTTTCCAGCGTGAACTGTTCTCGTTCCGCGCCAAACGAACCGGCGCGGAACGAGAACAGCGCCATGATACCGAGAGGCACGACAAAGAACAAAAACAGCCATGCCGCAGGCGGCAGCATCAAAATGGTGATACGCGTGCGCGCTTCCATCGCGTCCTATTGACCCGCTTTGATTTCGCTCCATGTGCCCGTGAATTGTTCACGTTGCTCGTTGGTCAACGGCCGATAAAACACCGTCGAGTCAAGCACGGACGGGTCATCCAACTTCATCAGTTTCACAAATTCGGGGTCAATCAGGGGAAGCGCATCCGCGTTCGCCGCGCCATAGGCAAAGTCATTTGCCATGTTCGCCATCGATTGCGGGGCGATGAGTGCATCTATAAACTCGTATGCGCGGTCCACATTTTTCGACTTGCTCGAAATCGCATAGCCGCAGACCCACCCGAGTCGTCCCTCTTTCGGCGTGATGTATTCCGCCGGAACGTTTTCACTCCGCGCTGTCGTGTACGCATCATTCCAAGCGTTCGAAATCACCCACGCATCGCCCGACGCGAGCATTTGATTCACTTCGGTAAAGTCGGTCCAATAATGAAGAACATTCGGTTTGAGTTCGAGCAGCTTTTGTTTGATTTGTTCATTCTGCGCGGGCGTTGTGTTCCACGGGTCGAATCCCAACGCCAGCGCGGTGATGATGTGCGCCGATTCGCCGGAATCAAAAAGCGACAGACGTCCTTTGTATTCGGGATTCCACAAGTCCGCCCAAGAGGTCGGCGGAGTTTTCACTTTGTCCGTGCGATAGATGATGGACTCAAAGCCCCAATCCCACGGCACATAGTACTGTTTGCCTTGGATGAATCCGTGTTTCGCAAGTTTTTCCTGAACACCTTTCCAATTCTTGAGACGCGAAGTATCAATCGGTTGAATCAAACCCTCTTGCACGTACAGTTCCCAATAATTGGTGCAGGGATGAATGAGGTCAAACTGAAAACCGCTTTGCGCTTTGGCGAATGCCTCTGCGTCTTCGGCAAAGAACGCGTACTCGGGTTTGACGTCGGGATGCGCTTGCGTAAAGGGTTCAAAGAAACGCGGGTCATCGTAACCGGACCAATCGAGAACGACGAAAGGTTCATTGGAGGATGCGGGCGCGGTCGTTGGCGCGGCAGTGGGCGCGGCGGTTGGTTGCGCCGGAACAGCCGTTGGGGGGGGGGCAGTCGCCGCGACGACGGCAGTCGGTGGAGGCGTCGGGCTTGCGCACGCGCTCAATACAATGCTCGCGATGCCAAGTAAACAGGTAACGACGATGCGATGCAGCGAAACAAAATGCAGAACTGTTCTCATTGCACTCTTTCTCCTTTGTATACACGCGGCGGATGGCGCGTATTATAACAAACATTTATTACACGTGGCACAAAACGTATTCGTGTGCCGCGCGTTCTTTACTCCGTCAAACCCCACTGATAGGTGTTTTTCACAATCCGTAAATAGACAAACGTTTCCATTTCGCGCACACCTTTGACTTGCGCAATCTTGTCAGAAATCAAACTCAACAAATGGTCGTTGTCGCGACAGCCCACTTCAATCAACAAATCATACGGTCCCGTACAAATCACCACGTAACTCACTTCGGAGAATTTTCCGAGTTCCCCTGCGATTTTCCGCAGCCGCGTGCCGTCCGCTTTGATCGCAATCGTCGCCGCGACATTGATGCCCAACACAACATTATCGGTGACGCCTCGAATTTTTATCACGCCCGATTCAAGCAAACGATTGGTGCGCTGCTGCACCGTTGACGGTGCGAGTTTCAACTCTGCCGCCATATCCGCGAACGAGCGTCGCCCATCCTCTTGCAAAATGCGCAGGATGGCCAAATCCGTTTCATCCACCTTGTATTGCTTGCTCATATCCGCCTCGTTTTCGCCCATGCGATGTCCTTTGCAAAATTCGAAGATTTTTCGATAAAAGACCATTTGACACATCGAATCAACGCGATTATACTACAATTGTCGTTGATTCGACAATAGTCTTTTTCTCGGTAGCATAGTGCGCCGTGCGCGTCGGATGACGCCGCCAAGCGGCTATGCTGCTTTATTTCCCCTCAGCAGGTCTCTTATGCTCAATCTCACCAAATCAAAGGCGCTTTGGCAAACTGCCGCGCAAGTTCTTCCGAACGGCGTCACTTCCAATTTTCGATATTGGGGTCCCGAAGACACGCGCTTTCTCGAACGCGGCAGCGGCGCGCATCTCTGGGATGTGGACGGAAACGAATACATTGATTACCGTCTCGGTTACGGTCCAAACATTCTGGGACACGGCGACGCGCGCATTGACGAAGCGGTCATTGAAGCGGTGCGCGGCAACGGCAACATTTTTGCGATGAGCTTGCCGATTGAACAAGAAGTGGCGCGCAAAATGTCCGAGATGTGCCCGTGCGTGGACCTGGTACGTTTCTGCAATTCCGGCACGGAGGCGACACATCACGTTTTGCGCGTCGCGCGTTCGTACACCACGCGCGAAAAATTCATCATGTTCGAAGGACAGTATCACGGCGTACACGATTATGTGTTGTTCACGACGATGGTGCGGAACGATTGGATAACGACAAATCGCCGCAGTCCCGTCGCCGTCCCCATCACGTCGGGCATTCCCAAAGCATTGCACGATTTGGTCATCATGCTGCCGTTCAACGACCCGGAAACATTGGAACGGGTTGTGAAACAATCGTGGCAGGATATCGCCGCGATTCTCGTCGAACCCGTTTTGGGAAACTGCGGCGGTATCACGCCCGAACCCGGCTGGCTTGAAACGATTCGCAAAGTGTGTGACGAGTACGGCATCGTGTTCATCATGGACGAAGTGAAAACCGGTTTTCGTTTGGCAAAGGGCGGCGCGCAAGAATTTTATGGCGTCACGCCCGACCTTGCGACATACGCCAAAGCGATGGGCAACGGATATCCCGTCGCGGCATTCGGCGGCAAACGCGAATTTATGCAGCACATCACGAGCGGTCTTGTGCATGGTGGAACGTACTGCGGCAATCGCGTCGGCATGGCAGCCGCGAATGCCACGCTCGATGTTTTGCAAAATACGGACGCGCTCGAAACGATTCACGCGCGCGGACGCGAATTGCAAAACGCGTGGACGGAAGTTTTTGAACGTTTCGGCGTTCCATTTTCCGTGCAAGGACATCCCGCGTTACCGAGTTTCTGGTTCACCGAAAAACCGCCGCGCGAATATCGCGATTGGCTGCAAACAAATCACAGTTTGTACGAACAAGTCGCAATGGGACTCGTCGAACGCGGCGTCCTCCCGGAACCCGACGCGCGTGAACCCTGGTTCCTCTGCGAAGCACATTCACACAATGACATCATGGAGACCGCGAACGCGTTGGAGGATGTGATGAAAGCAGTGGTCAAGTAATCAGTGGACAGTATTCAGTATTCAGTATCCAGTATTCTGTATCCAGAGACGAGAGGCGAGAAACGAGAAACGAGAAAGTGAAATTTTTTTGCCTTTGCGCCTTTGCGGCTTGGCGTGAGATTTTCCTTTGACTGTGAAACTGACGAGATGAACACGCGACAAAATTTATCTCCACTGCTCAACGCGCGGTCCGTTGCCATTGTGGGCATCAGTGAATTGCCGCGCTTTGGCGGCGTGGTGTACGAAAATTTGCGCGAGTTTGGATACGCGGGAAACATTTTTGGCGTGAATCCAAAATATCGCGAATTGTTCGGGATGCCGTGTTATGCGTCCCTGCGCGATTTGCCCGAACAGCCTGACCTTGCCATCCTTGCCCTGCCCAACGCGCGATTGCTCGACGGGTTGCGCGAGGCGGGCGAAATGAAAATTCCTGCCGCCGCGATTTTTGCGAGCGCACATTCCGACGAATTTCCATTGCAAGCGAACCTTAAAGAAATCGCGCACGCGCACAACATTGCCATTTGCGGACCGAACTGCATGGGCTTTCACGCATTCGCGAACAATCTCGTCGTCAGCGGTTATCCTATCACCAAGCAGCCCGGCGGCAACGTCACATTCATCACACACAGCGGCTCGCAATTCGACGCGTTGTGGCAAAACAAACGCAGGGTGCATTTCAATTATTTGATTTCGTCGGGCAACGAAATGGTGACGACACTCGCGGATTACATGCAATTCGCATTGACCGAACCGACGACGCGCGTCATCGGCTTGTTCATGGAAACGGTGCGTGACCCGAAAACCTTCGTGGACGCGTTAAAGATGGCAGCCGAACGTGACGTGCCAATCGTCGCGCTCAAAGTGGGTCGCAGCACACGCGGCGCGGAATTAGCCCAAGCGCACAGCGGCGCGTTGGCGGGCGAAGACGCGGCGTATGACGCGTTGTTTCAATATTACGGTGTCCGGCGCGTGAAATCGCCCGACGAAATGTTGGACACGCTCGAATTGTTTGCGCGCGGTTTTCGCCCGCCGACAAAATTTATTGCATCCCTGCACGATTCGGGCGGCGAACGGGGCTTGCTCGTGGATTTGGCGGAACAAGAAAATGTGCAGTTCGCACCCATCAACGAGACGACCACAAAACGTTTGTCCGAAATTTTGGAACCGGGGCTCGCGCCCGTGAATCCTGTGGACGCGTGGGGTACGGGGAACGCGTACGAAAAAATTTACACGGACTGTTTGCGCGCGCTCGACGCTGACCCTTTAACGGGATTGAACGTATTCGCGGTGGATTTGTACGGGAGCGACGGCAGCAATCTCGGCTATCCCAACCTCGCCCTCGCGCTGTTGCCCGAATTGACCAAGCCACTCGTCTTTCTCACCAATCTCGCCGCGTCGGCGGACGATTCGCAACTCGCGCGGCTGCGCGCGCAGGGAGTTCCCGTTTTGATGGGGACAGAGAATGGAGTGCGGGCGATTCGGCATTTGGTCGAATACAGTGAATTTCAGAGAAAGCGCAAAACGAGAATACGTGAAACGTCAAACGTGAAACGTGAATCGTTTGTTCCAGCCGGAAATGTGATTGACGAATACGCGAGCAAAAACATTTTGAGTGAGTACGGGATTGAAATTCCAAAGGAGAGGATTGCCGAATCGTTGGCGGATGCGTTGCGAGCCGCAGAGTGCATCGGCTATCCTGTCGCGTTGAAAACGGCGGCGGGCGAATTGCACAAGAGCGACAAGGGGGGGGTGAAATTGCATGTACAAAACGCGGCGGAATTGGAAAACGCGTATCTGGAATTGGAACAAGCTTTTGGCGCGCGGGTGTTGATTCAAGAAATGATTCCGCGCGGCGTCGAATTGATTATGGGAATTGTGAGTGATTCGCAGTTTGGTTTGATGCTGGCAATCGGACTGGGCGGAATTTTTGTCGAAGTGTTGAGAGATTCACAATTGTTGATGCTGCCGACCACGCGCGAAGAGGTGCGCGACGCGTTGTTGAATTTGCGCGGCGCGAAATTGTTGCGCGGCGCGCGCGGACGCGCGGCAGTGGATGTTGAAAAAATTATTGACGCGGCGATGGGGTTGGGAAATTTTGCAAATGATTTTGGCGAGGAAATCGTCGCGGTGGACGTGAATCCGTTGATGGCGTTGGCGACGCGGGCAGTGGCGGTGGATGCGTTGATGATTACAAAGGATAAAGGGTGAGGGATAAAGAATGAAACGCGCAAAGCATCGCGCGTAGGTGGCGTTCGCATGTGTGGTTCACTTGATAACGCCGAGAAACGAGAACCGAGAGATGATTCCTTTTTCGGATGAACAAAAAACATTGCGCGCCAAGACGCGTCGCTTTGTGTACGACGAATTGATGCCCCTCGAAGTACAAACGGAATTGGCGGAAGGGAAATTGGATGACGCGACGCGCAAACGATTGTCTGCGCGCGTGTTGGAATTGGAATTGAACGCGATTAGTTTGCCGCGCGCGTTTGGCGGACGCGGATTTTCTTGGGTGGAACAAACGATTGTGAATGAAGAAATGGGCAAGGCGACGAACGCGCTCGGTTGGCTGATGTGGGACCCCGCAATCGTTTTGAAATACGCGACGCCTGACCAGATCGCGCGCTATGTGCGTCCGTCCTGTGAAGGAACGCGCGGCGATTGTTATGCGATTACGGAACCCGCGCATGGTTCGGACGCGAGCGTGATGGATACAACGGCGACGCGTGATGGCGATGACTGGATTTTGAACGGCGAGAAATGGCATCTCACCTCCGGCGATGTCGCGGATTATGCGGTGGTGCAAGCGGCGACGGACGCGAACATCGGCGACGGCAACACATTATTTTTCATGGATTTGAATTCGGCAGGCATCGAAATTATTGACATGCCCAAGTACATGCACAACTTGATTGTGGAACATCCGCGCGTGCGTTTGAACAATGTGCGCGTGCCGCACGCGAATGTGTTGGGCGCCATCGGGCGCGGTTTGGAATTGAGCAAAGAGTGGTTTCGCCACGAACGCGTAATGATTGCGGCGCGGTGCTGCGGCGCGGCGGCGCGGTTGATTGACGAAGCGACCGATTTTGCAAAAACGCGCGTGCAGTTTGGTGAACCGATTGCAAATTATCAAGCAATTCAATTCATGCTCGCGGATTCGCTGACAGAATTGTACGCCGCGCGTTTGCTCACGTACGACATCGCGCACGCGTCGGATGAAGCAAAAACAGAAGAAGAAATAAAACGCGTTCACGCGAAATCTTCGATGGTGAAATTGTTGGCGTCAGAAATGGCGGGGCGCGTCGCCGACCGCGCGGTGCAAATTTTCGGCGGGCGTGGCTATATGCGCGAATTTGCCGCCGAACGTTTTTTCCGCGAACTGCGCGTCGAACGCATTTGGGAAGGCACGTCGGAAATTCAGCGAATTATTATTGCAAATAGTTTGTATAAACGCGGGGTGGAAGCGCACGTTGGAGATTTTTGAATTTCGATTGGCGAAACGCGATACGCGAGAAACGAGAAACGAGAGATGATTCCTTTTTCTGATGCCCAAAACGCGCTGCGCGCGCGCGTGCGAAAATTTACGCGCGAGGAATTGATTCCGTTAGAGTTGGAAGCCGAGATGGCGAATGGAAAACTCGCGCCTGAAAAAAGACATCGTGTGCATGAGCGCATGATTGAATTGGAATTGAACGGCATGTGCATTCCGCGCGAACTTGGCGGACGCGGGTATTCGTACGTCGAGCAAACGATTATTGAAGAAGAACTCGGCAAAGTAACGAATGGGATTTGGGATTTGATTTATTCGCCTGCGGTGTGTCTCGTCGCGGCGAATGAGGACCAGGTGGCGCGTTATGTGCGCCCAACATGCGAAGGAAGACGGCGCGACGCGTATGCAATTACGGAAGAGGGCGCGGGTTCGGACCCGTCGGCGATTGAAACGCGCGCGGTGCGCGAGGGAGACGATTGGCTCATCAACGGCGACAAGTGGCATGTAACGTCGGGCAATGAAGCGGACTATTTTGTGGTGCAGGCGCAAACGGAAAACGGCATCGCGTTGTTTTTTGTGGACAAGGAAACGGCGGGCGTCAAGATTTATGACGCGCCGCGTTATATGCACACGTTCATCCTCGAGCATTTGAAAATTCGTTTTGAAAATGTCCGCGTGCCGAACGCGAATGTGTTGGGCGAACTCGGGCGCGGCTTGGATTTGACCAAAGAGTGGTTTCGCCGCGAACGTTTGATGATTGCGGCGCGCTGTTGTGGCGCGGCGGCGCGGTTGATTGACGAGGCAACCGCGTTTGCCAAAACGCGCGTGCAGTTCGGGCAGCCGATTTCGGACTATCAAGCGATTCAATTCATGCTCGCGGATTCATTGACGGAATTGTACGCTGCGCGCTCGATGACATACGACGCGGCGCAAGCCGAAGATGACGTGAACGCGGACAAGAAACTTGTGCACGCGCGCGTTTCGATGGCGAAATTGTACGCGTCGGAAATGGCGAATCGCGTCGCCGACCGCGCGGTGCAAATTTTCGGCGGACGCGGCTATATGCGCGAAAACGTCGCCGAACGCTTTTTCCGCGAACTGCGCGTGGACCGCATTTGGGAAGGCACGTCGGAGATTCAACGGATTGTGATTGCAGGGAGTTTGTTGAAACGCGGAACGGAAGCGCATATTGGAGATTTTTGAATTTCGAATTTCGATTGGCGATACGCGAGAAACGAGAGGCGTGAAGCGTCAACCGTGAGACATCAGTTGCGATTTGCGATACGTGATTTTCGATAGGCGAGGGAACTATGATTGACGAAAAATATATTGCCGAAACCGCGTTCACGCTGCCGCGCGCGTATTTTGTGTCGGAGGAAATTTTTCGCGCGGAATTGGAAAAGATTTTTTTTGAAAAATGGATTTGCGTCGGACGCGCGGAGCAAATTGACGCGGCGGGGAAATTTTTTCTGTACGAAATCGGCGATGAGAGTGTGATTGTGCTGCGCGATTATGAAAATACTTTGCGCGCGTTCTATAACGTGTGCCGCCATCGCGGCACGCGCATCTGTCACGAAGCGAATGGAAAATTTGCGCGCACGCTCCAATGTCCGTATCACGCGTGGACGTACGCGCTCGACGGGCGACTCGTCGGCATTCCTGACCCGCTCGAAACGCCCAATTTGAACAAAGCAGAGTATCCGTTACATCGCGTCGCGTTGCGCGAATGGGAAGGTTTTGTGTTTTTGAATTTTTCACACGCCCCGCAGTCGTTTGAACAAGCGATGGCGCCGTTGTTCGCGGGATACTTTGACGCGTGGCAAATTGGCGCGCTGCGCGCGGCGCGGCGCATCGAGTACGAGGTGCAAGCGAATTGGAAATTGCTCGCCCAAAATTACAACGAGTGCTATCACTGCCCGTTGATTCATCCCGCGCTCGAACAATTGTCGCCGCATCGCAGCGGCGATGATGTGTTAATGGACGGGACAATTTTGGGCGGTTACATGACGTTAAACACCGACGTGGAAAGCATGAGCATCGGCGGTCATGTGTGCGCGCCGCCATTGAAACAGGTTGCGCGCGATGATTTGCAGCGCGTCTATTATTATTCCGTGTTTCCGAACACGCTCATCAGTTTGCATCCCGATTACGTGATGTGTCACACCTTGCAGCCGCTTGCGCCGGACCGCACGCGCGTTGTGTGCGAATGGTTGTTTGAGCCCGCGACGATGGCGCAAGAACATTTTGACGCGTCGCCCGCCGTTGAATTTTGGGACATGACCAATCGCCAGGATTGGCACGCGTGCGAAGTCTCGCAGCTCGGCGTGAAATCGCGCGCATACACGCCGGGTCCGTATCACGGCTGGCAAGAAGCATTGTTGGCGGAATTTGATCGGCAGGTGTTGAAGGCGTTGGAAGCGTAGGGGCAATGCCTTGTGCTTGCCCAAGCGCGCGAATCGAAAAACGAGAAACGAGAAACGAGATGCCGCGACAAACTCCTTTTTTCTCCCGCACCTCCGCGTTGTGTGAATCCCACAGCTGGGTGGAATGGTCGGGCTTTTTGTCCGCGAATTTGTACGAACTCAATCACACGCACGAGTATTACGCGATTCGCACCGCGTGCGCGCTGTTGGATATTACGCCGTTGTACAAATATCACGTACACGGAGGCGACGCGCTGAACTTGATGAATCGCATCGTGACGCGCGATGTTTCAAAACTCGCGGTGGGACAGGTGTTGTACACGTCGTGGTGTGATGACGACGGCAAGGTGATTGACGATGGAACGATAACGCGGCTCGACGAACATTTTTTCCGCATGACGGCGGCAGACCCCTCGCTCGCTTGGCTCGAAGAAAACGCGATTGGTTTGCAGGTGACGATTGACGATGTGAGCGATGAACTCGCGTCACTCGCGCTGCAAGGTCCAACCTCGCGCGATGTTTTGCAAACAATGACGGATACGGATTTGGCGCGTTTGAGATATTTTCAAATTACGCGCGCGAAGCTCGCGGGGATGCCGGCTGAAATTTCGCGCACAGGGTACACGGGCGATTTGGGATTTGAAATTTGGGTTGCGCCGCAGCACGCGGAAGAACTTTGGGACGCGCTCATGGACGCGGGACGCGGCTATGGAATTCGCGCGGCGGGCAATCTTGCGCTCGATATGGCGCGTATCGAAGCGGGACTGTTGTTGATTGCGGTAGATTTTGTGTCGTCGAAAAAGACAATGTTTGAAATTCAAAAATCAACGCCGTACGAATTGGGTTTGGGCTGGACGGTGAAATTGGACAAACCGCATTTTATCGGACAAGCCGCGTTAAAACGCGAACACGCGCGCGGTTCGCAATGGGCGACGGTGGGCATTCAAGTGCAATTGCCCGCGCTCGAAAAAATTTACCGCGAATTTGGAATGCCGCTGCAACTGCCCTACAGCGCGTGGAACGTCGCCGTACCCATTTACGCGGACGGCAAACAAATCGGCAAAGCGACCAGCGGCGCGTGGTCTCCCTTGTTGAAAAAATATATCGCCATCGCACGCGTGCTGCCACAATACGCGGAACTTGGCACGCGCGTCGCAATGGAAGTCACCGTCGAAGCGCAACGAAAACTCGCGGACGCGGTGGTGGTGCGGATGCCGTTTTATGAACCGGAGCGCAAAAAAAAGTAATCAGTGGTCAGAGGTCAGTAATCCGTGAAATACTGATTACTGAAAACTGATTACTGAAAACTGATTACGAAATGTCAAAAAATTACGACGCCGTCATCATCGGCGGTGGACACAACGGATTGACGACTGCCGCGTATCTCGCCAAAGCGGGGAAAACTGTTTTGGTCTTGGAACGTCGTCATGTGTTGGGCGGCGCGGCGGTGACGGAAGAAATTTATCCGGGATTCCAGTACACGGTTTGTTCGTACGTCGTTTCGCTGCTGCGTCCCGAAGTGATTCATGATTTGAATCTCGCGCAGCATGGCTTGCACATCCTGCCATTGGAAAGCGCGTTCGTGCCGATGGAGGATGGAAATTATTTCGCGTCGTATTCCGATTCCGCCAGCACGCGGGAAGAAATCAAACGACATTCGAAACGCGACGCGGAACGCTATCCCGAATTTAATCAGATGATGTACGAGATGGCGTACGCGGTGAAACCGATTCTGGGAATGGTGCCGCCCGACCCATTGATGCCCGGCTTTGACGGCGCGCGCACGCTTTGGGAATTGGCGCAGCACATTCGCAAACTACCGCCAAAACAATTTTCGCAATTGACGAAATTGATGACGATGAGCGCGGCGGATTTTACGGCGGAGTGGTTCGAGACCGATGTCTTGAAAGCGGTCTTGTCCATCAACGGCATTATCGGCACGATGCTCGGCGTCCATTCGCCCGGCACCGCGTATGTTTTGTTGCATCACTACATGGGCGAATTGGACGGCGCATTTACCGCGTGGGGTTTTCAAAAAGGCGGCACGGGCGGCGTGAGCAACGCGATTGCGAGCGCGGCGCGCAGTTTCGGCGCAGAGATTCGCTGCAATTCGCCCGTCGCGCAAGTGATTGTAAAGGATGGCAAAGCGATTGGCGTCGCGCTCGAGAACGGCGATGAAATTTACGCGCGCACAATTGTTTCGGGCTGTGACCCGAAAGTGACGTTTCAAAAATTATTGAATGAAAAAGACTTGCCCGACGATTTTGTCGCGGCGATTCGCAAATTCAAATTTCGCGGCTCGTCCGGCAAAGTGAATCTCGCGCTCGATGGTCTGCCGAATTTTTCTGCGATGCAAGACAAAGGTTTGCGGCAAGGCATGATTGAAATTTCGCCGAGCATGGAATATATGGAACACGCGTACGACGACGCGAAATACGGATGCTTTTCGCGGCGTCCGTACATGGACGTTTTGATTCCGACGACGATTGACCCGAGCATGGCGCCGCCGGGGAAACATGTGATGAGTATTTTTGTGCAATACGCGCCGTACAAAATCAACGGCGGCTGGAACGACGCGCAGCGCGAAGCATTCGGCGACGCGGTGGTGAATACCCTTGCGGAATTTGCGCCGAATCTCAAGAGTTTGATTTTGCATCGCCAAGTGTTGTCGCCGTTCGATATGGAAAACATCATCGGTCTTTCCGAAGGCAACATTTTTCAAGGCGAACTCACGCTCGACCAACTTTTCTTTATGCGTCCCGCGTTCGGCTGGGCAAACTATCGCACACCGATTCGAAATTATTATCAATGCGGTTCCGGAACGCATCCCGGCGGCGGCATTACGGGAGGACCGGGGCGCTTGGCGGCGTTGGAGATTCTGAAAGATAGCAAGTGATCAGAGGTCGGTAAACAGTGGTCAGTGACTGATTACTGATTACTAGATAACCTTCACAATAAGCGCGATCTGGGTTAAGATTGGTATCATGCGCCTCAACTACTTATACCTGCGCCGT
>CALMZO010000203.1 GCA_937870825.1 uncultured Chloroflexota bacterium
TTCGTATTCGTCGGCGTCGCGCTCGGGGTAAAGGTCCGCGTTGGCGTCAACGTGTTCGTCGGCGTATGCGATGGCGTCGGCGTAAAAGTTATCGGCGTCCACGTCTGCGTCGGCGTCGGCGTGTTGGAAGGTGTGAGTGTCGGTGTGTACGTCGGTGTGTTTGTCGGCGTCTGGGTGAAGGTGGGCGTTTTTGTCGGTGTTGGTGTGTTGGTCAGCGTTGGTGTGTTCGTGTTCGTTGGCGTATTGCTCGGCGTTGGTGTATTCGTCGGCGTTGGTGTGACTGTTGGCATGATTTCGTCAGGCAGCGACATGAGCAATCCAGGGTCTCCGAGCAAATTGAAGGTATCGAGTAAATCCAAGCTCACTCCACCACCCTCCGTATAGAGTTTTACTTTGGCATTTACTGTTGCCTGTCCTACGCGTGGCTTGCCGCCTTGCATGAGTGCTCCAAAAAACCCCCGATCCAAATAATCATGTCCTGTTGCAACACCCAGACCTGTAGGGGCAAAACTTCCGATTGCACCGCCTTGGGCCTGTCGGACAAGAGCCTCACTAACGCTGGCATAATATCCGCTGTGAAAATAACCTTCAAGACACGTCATTGGCATCATAAAGGGATATTCACCATTTTCAAGAGGACGCGTCAACAATGAAGCATCTGTAGAACGCATCAAGTTATCAGCCCACGAAACAGTTGAGCCATGTCCCACATAGTTAACGATGAGACGACCTTTACTAATCTTGTTCTTTATGGCAGTTTGCGCGTCAGAAGCTGTTGAATAAGCTGGAGCATAGGGAAGGTCACACCACGGATAACTTGCAGTATTAGTACATGGATTAAGATATACTCGGTCAGCAATCATTGGAGAGGGAAGGAAGTAACTATCTCCGGCAACTTCCTCCGAAAAGTCAAAAAAGTTCCCAGCAGGGTCTAAACCCCCACTGCTGGAAAAGGCATTGTCTGTGACAAACAGAACTCGTTTTCGCCAATCATTCTCGCCACTTGAAGGAAGCGGATTTGCCTCGTAATCAAGCAACTTTGACACTATATTTGTCGCTTCAGTTGCGCTTGTCGCTGGCATTCGCCCCAAAGCTATGCTTGGTAAATCACTACCCGGATCTAGTGTGATAAGACGGTGGTCTGACGCTGTCATTCCGATCCATGGGTCAACAAGTTTCATGTAAACTGGAATGAAAGACTGTTCATTCCTACCATTGTCTATATTGCCATTGCCAAAGAGCAAAGCATATGAAGGTCTTGGGGCTTGCCAATTTTCGTACGCGTACTCAAAGAAATCCCGCAGAGCTTTCGCGTCCGTCATTCCATAATTGAATTCATCAAATATATCCTGAATATCAATAACGATTGTACGCCCTAGAGTTGCTCTCTGGCTTGCAAGCGGCTGAACAATTGTTTTCCACTCGCCATACGTTATTAAAATATAGTCAGCACCATTGGTGTTCGTTTTGAGATTTGACGGTGTGTCTATCACGACGCTAACTGGTGTCTTGAATTGAGACTTGGACATGATGAGATATTCGTGTGATTCACCAATCGTGTCGCTAAATGATCCAATAACATTTGGCGCATTGGACGAAAGAACGGTATTGAACACACTCGGATTGTCCAAATCTGTAATATCAAATGCGGTCAAATCTCCACTTGTAAATCCATCAACCTGATACTGCCAGACACCGGGAGCATCAAATCGAAAGCGAAGTACGTTGTCGACAGCTGTAAATCGAGCAGAGTAATCAAGTTCCAGATAATTCAAATACACGGGGAGATTTCCCGGAGAATAGGCAAGGTCTTTGACCCGAATTGTGTTATTCCCGGGGACCAGGTTACTGACACTTGCACTATTCAGTAGTGTTGAGCCAAAATTCCAATCTTGGGTGACGACCTCAACTCCATTTAACAATAGGGTCGATGTGCGTGTGCCGTACGGATTTGCATAGCCTCCAGATTGGACGTAGGCGCGCAAGACACCTGTAGGAGCATTAGGTGCAATGTCATCGAGAGCGACGGAAATATCGATTGAAAGTGGGTCACCATTTTGATCGCGGTCAGAGGGACTGTTCACGATACGCCAGATCCAATGGTCCTTATTTTCTTCGAAAGGTGCATCAGTTCGATATTCCAAATTCTGCTCAAGATGAATGGTTTTCACATAACTCGTGGAGTTCTCGCCGCCAGACGTATCTTTGCGAAACATCCGCTTACCCACTCCACCACCATAAGTCAGCCAGTATATGTTTGGTGTTGGTGGGTAATTTGTTGGTTCTTGTCCATAAAAGATGAAATAATCACTATTACTGCACTGATTGTCCCCTTCGCTGTCAGTGACATCAATTGCCACCTGACTGCCCTTGAAGGTAAGTTGTAGTGAGCTCAAGGTGAAACTGTTCCAAGTCAATCCTGCAGACTGCAAATCATTGCATGTGACTTTGTACATTCCGTTCTCGTTGACAGAAATCTTGTATGCATCACCGGTAAGTCGAGTATTTTCATCGCGATTGACGTCAGACGTTCTGGGCTTGGAATGACGCCATGTACGCGCGGACTCGTAGTTCAAGAACCCTTGCTTCAAAAATGCCTCAAACCTTCCCTCATCAACGGCTCGGCCCAATTCTTGGGCAGTCGCATTCTTTGCCAGTCCAAAATCAATTTCGAGACGGATTTTTTCATGGATAATCAATTGCCGCGTTACGGGATTAAACTGAATGGGGCGGAATTGCACGCGAATGTAACGTTGACTTCGCCAAGTGGCAGGCGAGCTAAGCGAAACGATTTCATTGGGATAAAGGGTAGATGTGCCATACGTAGCGGAATCAGGGATGTAATCGAAGCCTTCAAAACGGGGCAACAGTTCATCGGGCTTTGAACTCACGCGCGAGGTAGGTGCCGGAAGCAAAGGACTGGGAATTTGCTCTTGGCGTGTTTTGTCACTCAAAATTCGTACGTTGATTTTCGCCTTTTGTGGAATAGCAATGAGTGTACCGTACACTGCGACACGTGGTTTGCCCGTTTCATCCGTTGATGACCAACCCTTGGGGTCTAACTCTAAATACGTTTTCCCATTCACAGCTCGTTGTTTGAGGGTAAATTCAGGCGCGGTTACTTCAACCACAACATGTTGCTCATTCGATTCGATAAGGCGCACTTGACCAGGTGCATTCGACGGCCCTGCTTCGATTGCCCTCGGCACGCAAAGAACAAACAAGGCACCGAGTGCGACAATAACTCCCAAAGAACTAATTCTTTGCATTCTAAACAGCTCCTTACGCAATGCACCAAATCTTGTGGTCCGAAACACTCAAGATCCGCGCGACAAAATGACTAGAGGCTCTTCTCTTGTCGTAGGGACTCTGGCAATCTGCTAGTCCACTTCTAGTCCATCTCTATCATGTCTAACCTTAAGACCAGGTCAAGGTTCAGGTTCCTTCCATCTATGTTGAATGCGGTGAGTATGGCAGAAAGGATAGCCAGTGTCCATAGACCACTGGTAGAATTACCAAAGTCATTGGAATCCTCGAGATAGGATCTCCGCCCGCCCAAGTGAGTTGGGAACTCGCTCCAAGGTGTATCAAAAAACGAACAATCTTCAGGTAGAAGCTGAAAATCATTCGTTTTTCCATAAACTTTCAAACGGAACACTGGCTCGATAGAATCCTTTATATGCAATTGTCTCACCAGTTCCATCGACTGTTTAACAATTGAGGGAGGCTGAGGAGGAAGGAGAGATGCCCAGAACATTCAAGGTGAACCTGTGCAAGTACCGGAGCCCGGTACCCCACTCTGCGATGTACAAGTTGTGGTGCAAGGTGAAACCTGCCCCGCGCAGTCTGGGTTAGAGCCGCACGTTACTACACAAGTGGCCGCCATCGCAGGACTTGGCGCGGTCAGCGCAATCACCACCGGCACTGCCACCGCTGCACCCACGATTCCCGCTTTCATCAAAAAATCGCGCCGCGAGATGTGTTGATATTGCG
>CALMZO010000204.1 GCA_937870825.1 uncultured Chloroflexota bacterium
CGCCAGAGGATGCCCGCGCTTGGTTTGCTCATTGTGGCTATCTCATCCCTTGAATCATTTAGGAATCCGTTCTAGGACAGGCACTTAGTGCCTATCCGAATAACTGATGGTATAAAGGGGACATGCCAAAACGTTCCAAGAAAAAAATTATCGCGCCGGCGGGCCCAAAGCCCAAACGCACCCGCACCCGCACGCCGAATAACCACACCACAACGAACTATCACATGAGTGACGAACTCTGGGCGGCCTTTCAACCCCTGTTGCCTGTGCATCAGAATACACACCGCTTCGGCGGTGGGCGGCCCCGCGTACCTGACCGCAAATGTGCGGACGGTATTTTCTTTGTCTTCCGCACCGGTTGCCAATGGAAGGCCCTCGATGAAACGGAGCTGTGTTCGGGTTCGACAGCCCATGCCCGCTTTCAAGAATGGGCAGCCGCAGGCGTTTTTTTGAAATTCTGGCAAGGCGGTCTCGAACAATTTGACGAACTAATCGGAATCGACTGGAATTGGTTGAGTATGGACGGTGCGCTGACCAAAGCCCCGTTGGCGGGGGAAAAAAAGCGGTCCCAATCCTACGGATCGCGGCAAAAGTGGCGTCAAACGTAGTCTGCTGACCGAAGGGCACGGCGTGCCCTTCGGGCTCAGTGTTGCGGGTGCCAACCGCAATGACTTTAAACTGGTGCGAGAAACACTTGAAACCATCGCCATCGAACGACCAACGCCAACACCCGAGCAACCACAGGGGATGTGTCTGGATAAAGGATACGATTATCAGGAAGTCCGCGCTCTCTTGGCTGAATTTGGATTCACGGCGCACATTCGCGCACGGGGCGAAGAAGCGCAAGAGCTCAAACGCGCCGCGCACAAAAAAGCGCGGCGCTGGGTGGTCGAACGTTCGCACAGTTGGATGAATCGCTTCCGCCGCCTGCTGATTCGGTGGGATAAGAAACCCGAAAACTATCTCGCGTTTCTGCACTTCGCCTGCGGGCTCATCGCCTTTCGTTCCGCCGGGTTATTCGGATAGGCACTTATTTACTCGCGCGTACACCTCTCAGCGCACTTTCATCACAGAGAGTGTGCGCGGCAACAACCGTAACTCCCGTACAAGTGTGTGGCAATTCACCTTCACTTCTTTGCGGGCCATTCGGGAATTCGCTCCAAATCTTTCACCATCTCATCAAAGGTGATGATACGCGCACCGGACTGTTTCACGGCAGCCCGTACGACAGGAGTTACACTGCGGCGGCAGAACAACACCAAATGTTGTTTCCATTCGGGTTGCGCTTGAGCTCCTTTTACAGGAGCAGTGTTTTTGAGACGCGTATGAACATGCTCGGCGCGCGCAAGAAATTCTCGCCATGCCCTGTTGTCGAAATCTTCAATTTCCCACTTGGCTTCCCCGATCAGCACCTGACGCGTCTGCCAACTCACCGCAACGACATCGGCCTGATGTTTCGCACCCCAATCACTGCCGATGTATTCCGGCACGAACGGCAGATTCCCATTCCGCGCCTGAATCACCGTCCACGTGCGACACAGTTCTTCAAAGGTGGAACCGACAAACGCTCGTAACTGCGTGTGAAATTCTTGCTCCAACGCCGTATAAACGCCCTGCGCGATTTGACTGCGATTCGGCAGAATAAAACGATAATAGAACCGCAAAAACGGATCGCTCAAAAAATAACGCGCATACCGCGCGTTTTCGTGACGGCGCGGCGGGATGCTCGCGCGAATCCGCCGCTCGACGAGCCGCACTTCAATTAGGGTTTCAAGAGTGTGAGCGACACGATGACTCGGTAAAACCGCATACGCGCTAATGCTCTCCAAATCGTGATATCCTTTCCCAACCGCGTCCAGTACCGCCTCAAAATCAGGCGAGTCCCGCCGCAGCACATCACCGACGAGAACATGCTGCTCGTTCCGGTACGGCGAATTTTCCGAAATGAAAAACGCGCGGATATTGGTCAGTAGATCGGCTTGGTCATCCCAAGCCCTCAAGTAATCCGGTATACCGCCGATGATGGCATAGACAGCAAGCCGTTTTTCAGCATCGTAGCGCGGGAGAAAGGGTTTTACCGAGACAAACGGCAGAGGTCGTACATACAGTTTACTTGTTAATCGTCCAAAGAGTGGCGCATCGGATTCGAGCAACTTTTCCATCGTGCTGATATGGCTGCCCGTCAGTGCCAACTTGACCCGGCTGTGCGAGAACAGTTGATCCCAGGCGGTCTTGAGATAAGAGGGCAGACTTTCGTCGCCTTCCACCGCCCACGGAAATTCATCAAAGATGAGGATGGTGGGACGCTCCGCGATCTGTTGAGCAATGGCGCGGAAGACATCCGCCCAATCATCGAAACGCGGAGCACGCGGTCCGCCTTCGCCATACGCCCAACGCCCGAACTCGCGGGCGAGACTGCTCCTCAAGTTCTCGGCGGTTGTGCGTGGGGCTTCCCAGTAAAACGTCGGCAGTCCTGACTGTTTAGCCCATTCTTGAAGGAGCCGGGTCTTTCCGACGCGGCGACGACCATACACCAGAATCAGTGCGGCATCGTGGCGCAGCCGCATTTCTTCCAACGTCTTTAACTCGGATTCGCGTCCAATGAGAGCAGTTGGTTTCATGGGGGTGTTTGAATTAATTTAACATTTTCACAATAAATTACTGTGAAAAAATAAGTTATTCTTCAACAATTATAATTTAGTTTGTCGGTCTGTCAAGATGCCAAATGAATGTCCCGAAATCTGGGCGCAGGTTCAGGTATCGCCCCACGGTCAAAGCTGCATTCTTCCCACACTTGTAATGTGACAGCACCAAGCCATCTCCCGAACGTTTGCACAGCTGGCTTCGATGGATGATTAGCACGAATGAATTGTGCTTTCGATCTAAAATTATTTTCAAATTCTCTTCTGCTTTGAAAGAAACTGGGCTATTTCTTTCAAACTTGAACTACCCACTTCGAAAATGTGGCAATAAACCTTGAAACCCGGGAAAAATGTGCTATACTTTACTCTGTATTACAGACTAGAGTAATCTACACAGACTAAAAATGAAACACCTCCCTTCACACCTTAACCGCTATCGGACAGGGACATATGACAATCCCCTCGCAGTGCTGGGACTTGGTTTGATCCTACTGTTCACCGCACTCCACACGTGGCTGCTGACTTGGCTATTGCTGTACGGATCAGAGCAACTCTTTCTCTCGGTATGGAGTCTGATGTTCTTCGGAACGACACTCTTGTGCCGGTCACTGCTCCGCCGCGCGCGATTGTTCGGGAATTCAATTCTGTATGGCTTTCCATTGTTTGCATCGAGGCATACGTTGCGCGCCAGGGATTTGATTACCCTGCTTTCTATTACCGTGGCAGGTTACTTGGTCCTCGCGCTCCTCGTACCAAAGGAATGGGTATCCATCCCCTTGTGTGCGGGTTTTGGCTTGCTCCTTTATCTCGGCGTGTATTCGGTCCGCGCGCATGATGCGCGCTATGCTTGGATGGGATTGTTTGGGTTTGCTGTAGGGATCCTGCTTCATCCAATCCGAAACGAATTGTCCCAAGTGGGCGCAATCTATTTCGCTGCCATTGGGTTCGGAGTGTTGTGTGTCGGCTTGTTGGACGTATGGGATTACAAACGAAAACTGAATCAGAGCGGAGGAAGCGATGTCTGAATTTCAAACGCGCATCGAGCGCGTGAATCGCATTATTCACGAACCCGCCCGGTTCGTGATCATGTCCATTCTCTATGGCGCAGAAGGCGCAGACTTTTTGTATTTGCAAACCGAAACCGGTTTGACGCACGGCAATCTGGGTACGCACCTTGCTCGACTGGAAGAAGCGGGACTGATTCAAGCTGAACGCGGTTTTCGCGGGAGAGTCACACACACGATTTACAGTCTTACAAACAAGGGACGCCAAGCATTCGATCAGTATATCGTTTGGCTCAAAGACGCATACGGCAGCCGTCCCCGTCACGTCAAGCCGCAATCGCTTCTCGGTCAAGTAAGTCACCTCGCCCGTCGCACAAGGAGACAAGCCAGTGGATAAAGCCAGGACCGATAATCAATCGTTTTCGCGCTCCAGTCAAACCGAATTCACGCGCGTTCTTCGCTCGCTGTACTTTGGACGCAAGTTCGCGTATGGAAAAGTTGCCGCTGCCGCGCACTTGGATGTCAAGTATATGTACGAACTCGTTCAAGGCACAAAACACAAGCCCTCGCGCGATATTGTCATTCGAATCGGCACTGCGCTGCACCTGGGCGTGAATGAAATGGATGAGTTGCTGCTTGCGGCAGAGCACGCGCCGCTCGTGCGTCCGAAACGAATGCGCTACCAAGATGCTCCGCTGCCATTTGATGAGGAACCTCTCGAAATCTAAACGCCTTCCCTTTCTCACTCCGCCTTTTGGTTTACCAATGCCCCCGCGACTTGATGCATCACACGAACAAGACAAACCCGAAAAAATTTTATTGACCATTCAAGAAACCGCGACCCTTTTGCGCGTCAGTCAGGACACCATTCGGCGCATGATCGCGAAAGGAGAACTCGCGCGTGTGCGCGTCGGCGCGAGGCGAGTGTGTATTGCCCGTGCAGAGATTGACGCGTACGTCGCGCAGCATACGCAGCGCGGCGTTGCTCCCCAAACATCGGACAAGTCGCGTAGAGTCGCACGCTGAGTCCAAAGTATTTTTGGAAGTGTCAATTTGCCAAACAGGGGCTGAACGTCAGTCGCAATATGTCGTTCAGCCCCTGCGTATTCCTGCACACTCCTGCCCTGTTGTGCGGATTTGTGCATCCATCCTCGTCAGAGGCGAATTGACACATCGCAAACCGTCCGAGCATGTCGAGAAAACAAACCAAAGCATCGTTCTTCCCTCTTCCATCGGAACTTATTCCTGACACTGCGCTCATTCCGAATCTCACATTGGATCTTGAAGCGCAAGCGCTGCGCGATCACTTGCGCCTCGCGCTGGAGAACGCGGGCTTTGCGCCGATGGAGAGTTTCGCGTTTTGCACGCGGCTGCTCACCGCGTTTTGTGAGGATGGCAGCGTGAGCGGCATCGCGGTTCATCCGCCCACGAGTCCAATCAAACCAGAAAAAGGACAACGCCGTCGCGTTCGCTCGGCAGCGCAACCCGTTCGCCAACGCGCGGACGAACCGATTCTGCTGCTCGTCGCAAGACTGCTCATCAAGGACGGATTGGAAGGATTGAGCAATCGCGATCACGTTCACATCGCGGCGGAACGCGCGCTCACAATTATCGCCGAGACACTGCATCAATTAACTCATGAGCTACAATGGAAATCGCTCTTGACGACGCTTCCGGATTTCCATCAGCATCGCGGCTTTGAACTCCATTACGAAACACACGGGTATCCCGCGTATGCGTATTTCGCCGCCGACCTGCACTATGGCTTGATCGCGCGCCTCGCTCAACTGAATGACGCACCGATGGAAAAGTGGGAACACGCGCTGCGTACGACCATCACAGCGCCCAAGGCATTGCTCCCGGTGATTCCGAACGAGTGGCTGCCCGCGCATCCTGACGAACTCGAAACCCAACAAGCCCGCGCGATTTTGGAACAAGCCGCCGCACGTCTCGAAGGAATCGAGCCGACAACGCGCGCAGATTATGTGGGCAAGTTTCTGGATCTCGTCGAAAGCGGCGCTGCGCGTCGTCCCTATCGCACTCGCAGTGCGCGCGTCACGCGTCGAACTCTACCAGATTCGCGTGCGGACGATTTTGATGATGCGGCGGAGCGAGTAGCCCCATTCGATGCGCGACTTGACGCGCTCGCGCGCGGACTCGATTTTGATGATGGAATAGATCTCACGCATGGCGAACCCAACGTGGAACAAGAGTTAGTCGAACTGGAAGGGTTGGATGCATCAGACAAACAGCGACAGGCGCGTTTTATTCGCCAGCGCATTGTGTTGGACCGCAATCGCTCACTCTCTTCGCCCGGTGTGATTCCCTTGCATGAACTCGCATCCTACTATGCTGCGCTGAACGACAAGGTAGATTCATCAAGCGCGCCGGAACGCTGGCAGCATCTCACCCATTTCGTCTTTTTGGATTTTCTCATTCACACAGGACGCCCGTGCCAAGCCGTATCCCTCGGCTCTGCTCGGGACAAGCTTTGGCGAACAATTCAGATTGGACAAACGCTGCAAATGCCGTGTCGAGGCGCGCCGCCGGTTTACGACCCTGCAAAAGGCGTGATTGCTTTTGCGCCCGATGCCTACCCGACCCTTCCCGAATGGCTCCAGCCACCCGCATCTTCGTCTGCGGATGAAATCGCCGCGTGGCAATTTCGCGTGCGCCAGCACGATGCCGCGTACGAACCGATTTCGTTTGTTTATGAGCTGCCGCTATCGCCAACGCAGCAAGCGCTGGTGAATGAATTGGTTCGCGCCAAGAACGAAGCGCTCACAGAACTGAAACTCTCCGCGCCGCCGTCGAACGAACTCTTTATGCTTCCAGACGGCAAAGAAACTCGCGCGTGGAATGAAAGCGATACGACAGACCTTCTGGCAAAACTCTCCACATATGTGCAGCACCTCCACCCGACATGGCGCGCGGTGAGCGCGTCTCGAATCGCAAAATCTTTTCACGTCCATTACTGCTCGGTGTACGGACTTGACCCCGTCTATGCCTCGTACATTTCCGGGCACGTGGACGATTCGCTCGCGCGTCCCGTGCACTACAGTTATGTTCGCGCCGCCCCTCTGTTCGAGCACTATGCTCAGGCGCAAACAAAATTTCGTAATGCACTGGAACGCGAGTATGCAGATTCGTTTGGGTCGCGCGCATTGCCGCTGCTGTGGACACAACTCGAGCAAAACCAAAACGCGTTTCCATCAGACGCGGCGTTTGGTTCGTGGCGGTTTCCGAGAGTTGAGGTGCTGCGGAGAATCTTTTGTGCGTTAAAACAAATGACCGCCGATGCCGACCCACGCGCGGCGCACAACGCGCGCTGTGTTTTGTACGCGGTACAACTCGCCGCGAGCACGGGCTTGCGTCCGTTTGAAGTCGTCGGCATCTCGCGGCGCTCGGTGGATTGGAAACACAAGCGCATTGCGCTGACGGGCAAACCGAATCCCGCGTACGAAACGCACCGGCAAATTCCCATTCCCAATGCACTGTGTGAGCCTATTCGACATCTTGTGAATGAGAACGAAACACGATTCGCCTTGGATGACGACGATTCCTTGTTTCGCGTGTTTGACAACGATACGCTCGTCCCCGCGCAAGTGGTGCACATCGAACGGGTATGGCAAGAGGCGGGTATGCGTGCAGGATTGGAGAAAGAGCAAGTGCCCGACCTCTATGCATTGCGCCATTTCTTTCGCTCACGCGCGTTGGAGAGGAATGTGCCGCTCGCGACGCTCAATGCATTAATGGGACATCAAGTCGCGGGCTGCGAATTGCATAACCCGTATCTGGAGAATAATGTCATAGTGATTATGGAACAAGGGCGCGAACTCGCCGCGCGCATTCTCGCGGAACTGGAAGGTGAGGAACAACCGATTGAACCAGCAGACTGAAAAGCATTCGGACGCCGAAACCGCGACACGGTTAAAGATGCTGCAAACGCTTGACGCGCTGCAGCGCGAAGGCAGAGTTGGGAAAAAGGTTGCAACCTTTCTCTCGCGAGCGTTGTCCGATACCGCGCTGCCCTTGACGCATGCGCAGTGTGAACGCTGGCTGCGCGCATTGTGTCGCCATGAAGATGGTTCCGATTATGCGAAATCTCAGCGCGCAATTTTTGTGCGCGAGTTGAATCTTGTATTGAGCGAGTGGCATCGCGTCGGCTTGAGTGAACTCTTGCAAGTGCGGAACTATCGCCGCGAGCGCCAGTACGGTCTGCTCAATGTCCAAGCGCTCGAATATGTTACCGTGAGTCACGTGGACGCGCTCAAAGCACAGTTCTTGCACGATTTGAATAATCCGAAAGCGACGCGAAGCCGCGAGGAACGTTTGCTGCGCGCGTTTCATCAATTTGTGTTCGCCGCGATTGCGTTTGGCGGTATGGCGTGGAATGGTGCCTTTGCCGATCTCGCGCGTTTGCAGTGGCGTCATTTGCGATGCGTCGCGCACGGCTATCTCTTGATTCCGCGTTTCGGAATGGAACAGCGCATCTATATTCCATCGCTCGTCGCATTGTGCGCGCTTCTGTTGGGCGAACACTTGCCGCATCGCCCGAAAGCGCGCGAACCGGAATTGGATCGACCCATTCTTCCCGGAGCGCAATGCAAGCAAGAGAATAACAGGAATGTGTCTGCACAGATAGACGATGAGGAAACGGGTGCGGAGGATTCGCCTACGCTTGCGCCGGCGCGTGCCAAGTTCAATGCGTGGTTAGCAGGTCTTTGTCAACGCGCAAGACTCCGTGGTACGGATAAACGCCCGTTCCACATTTCCGTCCAAGCCCTCGCCGCCGTCGCGCGCGCGTACGTTGTCGAAACGTACACGCCGCCGATTGCGGGCGCGCTCTTGGGTTTCATTCCATATTCGCAAGTGCCCGCCGAGCAGAGTGGAATCTTTGTCGAATACAGGCGAACGAATAATGTTGTACAAGTGGACGATACGATACACAGCGCGAAACCAAAGATTGCAGAAACTGTTACAAGTGTTCCAATTCTCCCCGACATCTCGCAAGAACAAGACGAACTCGCTCCCACGATTTTACGCTTGCATCGCGCACTGCGGCCACTGTTCGGCGAGAGGAATCACGCACGCAAAAAGACGGCACAACAACTGGAAGACTTGGCAGATGCATTATTGAAGGAAATCGCGTTCGAAGGCGAAACCGCACGCGACAAATTTGCAAAGGGGTATGCACAACGTTTGGCCCACGGCGGCGGCACGCGGCGGGAACTCGCGCATTTCAATCTCGCGTGTCTTGCCCTCTGGCTGGCAGAGTTGTGTCGTCACTCGAAACGGGATGCCAAGACGATCGCGGCGCGGCGTTCCGACGCAATTCAAATTCTGCGATTGTTCCCCGAACGCGGCTTGAATGAATTGGACGCCGAGGATGGATATGAACTCGTTGGCACCGATCGCGGAGAATCCTCGCGCCGTCGTTTGATTGGTACGTGGCATCAACTGTACTCTTTTTTGCAGCAGCATTTGGATTTGCCCGTTGCCGCAGTGGACTGGCGCGAATTTGCGGTGGCGCGCACACAGCGGCAAGTGAATCTGATTGGATATACGGGATTTGAAAAATTGCAGCGAGCGTTATACGAATGCGAGAGGAACGCGCGAGTGCAAGGAGAGATGGCAAAAGCGACGGACTATCGGAACGCATGTTTTGCGGCGAATCTTGCGTTCTATTTTGGTGCGCGCTTGAACGAGACGGTGCACCTCACGCTCGGCGATCTCGTGATTCGTTCGCAACAACCCTACATTTGCATCTGGCGCTCGAAACGCGGCAAGTCACGCATTGTGTACGCGCAGCATGTGCCAAAGGAAATCCTCGACGAGTTGAAACAGGAACGCGGTCGGCGCTACGGCCTCACCAAGGAATTGGCAGCGCCTTTTCTTGTCAATGCGCGCGGCGAGAACGCGGACCCAAAGCACATTAGCGAGATTGTAGTTGAAACGTTGGAAGAGTTGGGCTTGCGCGGAAATACGGACGCAACGGCTGTGGTGTTTCATACGCTGCGGCATGAGTACGCGAATCGGCTGATGCTGTTGGGCGTGCCGCTGCTCGACATTGCGAACAGTATGGGACACGCCTCCCCGGATACGACGACAGGTTCGTACTTGCACTGCTTGGATTTCTTGCAGCGCGAACAACTCGAAAACTGTTTTCGCGCGAATGAAAGTCATGTTGGGCTCTCGCATCAAGGATTGGGCGGGCAGTTGGGGATTGGACGCACAGCGGTCGTGGCGTTGATTGCGCGTTATGAAAAAACAACGGGAACGAAGGTCAACTATTTGAAGCGGGTGGAAATCGAAAAAGATGCGCGCGATTTGGCGCGGAGCGATCAGCAGCGAATTTGTTGTGCCGATGGGGTTCAATTACTCGTTTTTCGTCTCCGGCTTGCGCGGATCGAATGACCAGGAATATGAGTGATGAAGACATCGGCAAGGAATCCGATTTCACAAGCAGTTGTCAGCGCGCGTACTCATTGCTATAATCGCGCAAACCGAACACCTGTTTCAACACAAACCCATGGCAGACAAACCTTTGGTCGGCCTCCCCGCCCTCGAAAATTGGCTTTGGGAAGCCGCGTGTGTGATTCGCGGTCCGATTGACGCGCCGAAATTCAAGGATTACATTTTGCCGCTGCTCTTTCTCAAACGCTTGTCCGATGTATTCGAGGATGAGTTAAAAGAGTTGGGCGATGTGGCGCGCTTTGTCGAGGACGACCACACGCTCGTGCGATTTTACATCCCGCCGAATGCGCGCTGGGAAAAAATTGGGCGGCAGACGACGGAACTGGGCGATTTTCTCACCGACGCGGTGCGCGCTGTCGCGCGCGAGAATCCAAAACTGCAAGGCGTAATTGACAGCGTGGATTACAACGTCACGGCGGCGGGACAGCGCACGTTGAGCGATGAACAATTGCGCGCGCTCGTGCAAATTTTATCGCGGCATCGGTTGGGCTTGCGCGATGCGAGTCCGACGCTGTTTGGTCAGGCATACGAATATCTGCTTCGCAAATTTGCGGAGGGACAAGGTTCGAGCGCAGGGGAATTTTTCACACCGCCCGAAGTCGCGGTGTTGATGGCGCACATTCTCGACCCCGAACCGGGCGATACGGTGTATGATC
This sequence comes from uncultured Chloroflexota bacterium, assembly GCA_937870825.1. GTDB lineage: Bacteria > Chloroflexota > Anaerolineae > UBA4142 > SHND01 > SHND01. Next base: position 10,780 of record CALMZO010000204.1, read on the forward strand.
CAACATGCGGTTCGGGCGGGCTTTTGGTAAAGACCCACCTTCGTTTCCAAGAAAAGTATCAAGATGCGCCGCGCGTTTCGCCGTTGAAATTTTTCGGACAAGAAATCAATCCGACGACGTTCGCGCTCGCGCGGATGGACGTGTTCATCTACGACATGGAAGCGGAGATTGCGCTCGGCGATACGATGAATCGTCCCGCGTTTTCGAAACACGATGGTTCGCTCGCGCAATTTGTCAAAGTGACCGCGAATCCAATGTGGAATCAAAAGTTTGGTTCGGCGGTGTATGAGCATGACACGTATGACCGAATGTTGATGGGCATTCCGCCGTCGTCGTCCGCCGATTGGGGCTGGATTCAACACATGCACGCATCGTTAAATTCGAGCGGAAAAATGGCGGTGGTGTTAGATACGGGTGCGGCATCGCGCGGCAGTGGGAACCAGGGTTCCAACCGCGAGCGCGATATTCGCAAGGCGTTCGTGGAACGCGATTCGGTGGAAGCGGTGATTCTGCTGCCCGAAAATCTTTTCTACAACACCTCTGCGCCGGGAATTATTCTGGTCATCAACAAACGCAAGAAAAATCCGTCACAGATTTTACTCATCAACGCATCGAAAGAATTTTTGAAAGGGCGACCGAAAAATTATTTGACGCCAAACAACATCGCGCGCATTTCGGACGCGTATTTGAATTGGCGCGAAATCGAGGGTTTGTCGAGAATCATTTCCAACGACGACGCGGCGCGGAATGATTTCAATTTGTCGCCGTCGCGTTATGTGGCAAGTGACAGCAAAGAAGAAGTGCTGCCTGTCGAGGAAGCATTGGTGTTGTTAGCAGAGGCGGAAGAAGAACGCGCGGCGGTGGATGCGGAATTGAACGCGGTGTTGGGAGAATTGGGGTATAGAATAAAGGATGAGGAGTAAGAAATGATGACGTAGAGACGTTTCGGTGAAACGTCTCTTTGGGGATGAAGGATAAAAATGAAAGTGAGTGAGCCCTTGAAGACGCGCGCGCGACAGAAACGCATACCAACGCGTCACACGCGCGCGGAATTGGTGCGCCGCTTGCGCGCGCGGATGCCTACACTCGTCGAACGGTACGGCGTGAAATCGCTTGGCGTGTTCGGTTCGTACCTGCGCGGCGAACAAAAAGCGCGCAGTGATTTCGACGTGCTGGTTGAATTTGAGACGCGGCAAAATGCGCTTGGCAAGTGGATTGATATGCGAGACGAGCTCAAAGACACGCTGGGCGTCAAGGTGGATTTGGTTGAAAACGAAAACCTCAAACCGTTTATTGGCAAACGCATTTTGTCTGAAGTGGTGTGGCTGCGCCGCGATGGTAGAAATTTGCGCGCGCGCTTGCCGCGTCAAAAACATAGAGGTTCACACATGGCAACGAAACGCGAGTACTTGGATTTTATGAGCGATATTGTGCAGGCAATGAATCAAGTCGAACGGATCGTCGCGGGTATTACGTTTGACGAATTTATCCTGAATGAAGAAAAAGTCCTTGCCGCAACCAAAGCGGTGGAGAATATTGGCGAAGCC
>CALMZO010000205.1 GCA_937870825.1 uncultured Chloroflexota bacterium
CAAGGTGGCAGTTTGCGTTTCAAAGAATTCATTAACCGTGTGCGTGTTGTCGGTCGCGCAAAGGGCATTTTCTTTGCCAGCAAGGAGGGCAACGACGGCACAATTTGGACTGAAATCCCTGCCGCGTTCGCAATCGCTTGCGTCGGGTAAACGGGATTGCTCGTCAATCCAACCTCCAGAACGTGGGTATAGCCCGCCTGCAAAGCTCGACGCAACGTCCGGGCGCCATATGCGGGCGCAAAGACCACCCGCCACCAATGCTGTGCGTCAAACCGCGTCTCGCAAGTCAATCCGCCGGTCAATGCAGAATAGATTGGAATTTGGGGGGGACCCGGCGCAAGGTCGCGCAGCGCATCCGTCCATTCCTGCAAACTAGACGCGCCCTGCTGCGCGTGCAGGATGAATTGCGTCTGCATTCGTTGGTAGGATATGTCGTTTTTTCCCAAATGGGTCATCAACAATTCTATCGCTTGCGTTTCACCCGCAAAGACGGTCTGGGCAGGAGCCCATTCTACTGTTGCAAAACAAGCCGTGTTGAGGGCCTGTTCCAGCTGAATCGAGTGCTCCCAATCGAGCTCTGCCTTTACTTGCGCGCCCAGAGCCACGCGCCTGGTTCCAAGTACATGGTCCAAGTAGCAAATCAATTTGAGCGTGTCTTGGAGCGTTAGAACTCCCGCCGCATAGGCGGCCAAGAATTCGCCGGCACTCAACCCCATCACCGCGTTCGGTCCGAGCCCGCGCGCGCGCCACAACTCGAGTTGCGCGATGGTCAGCGCCATCAGCGTCGGCGTAGCCAAAAGTTCCCTGTCGTGAAAATGCGATTGTTCCGGCGGCTGGCAGAGTTCTTGTTCGACCGACCAGCCGAGCATGGGCTGCATAATCGCATCACACTGCCGGATGACGCGGCGGAACGTCGGCTCGGCGCGCCACAGCGCTTGCGCCAAGTGCGGACGCCATGGAAAAATGCGTGGTTGAAATGCAAACAGGACGGGGGATGCGGCGGGCTTGCCGCGGAGGGTGAATGCGCCCATCGAATTATGCTTCCCCTTGAAAGAAAAATTTCCGTCCGCGCAACCGGCGCACAAGATGACGCACTCGAAACGGCAGATGCCCGATCCAGCTAGTTTCGATGCGCTGGGCGTCAAGCGGTGTAATGTTGCCGCGCGGGCGCGCAAAATTTTCGGCGATTGTTTTTTCGAACAATTCAACGTACCGCGCGGTCATGGCTTCGATGCGGTACTCTCCCTCTGCGAGGGTTTGGTACGCCGCACGTGACATTTGCTCAAGTTGCGCGCGGTCACGCTGCAACCACATGAGACGATTGACGAATGTTTGTGTGTCGCCGAGCGGAATGACGAGTCCGTTTTCGCCATCGCGCAAAATCTCCGGCACGCCGCTGCGAACGTTCGTGACGACCGGCACACAACCGCGCGCCATCGCTTCCAACATTGCCCGAGAGAGTCCTTCGTACTCGGACGTCAAAATAAAAACATCGTGCCGGGCATATTCGCGCAACACAACCTCATTTGGCAAACTCCCGCGCAGCTTGACATGACCCGATGCGAACAATGGTGCGCACAATTCTGCCAACCGCGCGCGGTCCGCCCCGTCGCCAATCACTGTGAGGGAAAAAGGAATGTCCTGCGCGTACAGCGCATTCGCAATGTGCGCCAAATCAAATACCCGTTTTTGTGTTTGCGTTAAACGTCCCGCGTACACGAGTCTGAGTTCGCCGTCCCCTCTGTTTTTGCGCGCCGGCGTGGTTGGAACGGCGACGCCGTAGGGGATGCTCGAAACGCGCGCGCGGAATTGGGGATGACGTGTTTTGATTTCAGAGGCAATGGCACAACTCACCGCGACGATGTGGTTCCAGTACGCGCCCAAGCGCGCGACGTGTTCATAATGCTGCGCGTCGTCACTGTGAGCGATGCCGATAATCTTGACGCGTGCGGACAAGGTGGGAGAAATGCCCGAATAGCGCCAATCGTAATTGGGAAGATAAAAACAGGGTGCGCCCTGTTCCAAGAATTCGCGCAGCACGCGCCAGCGGCGTTGCCAATTCATTTGCAATGTGACAGGCAAATTAACGCGGGGAACATTTTGCGGAAACGGCAGCGGGTCGGGTGTGCGTTCCTGCGGCTGCGTAACGAGAATCGCGGCCCGGTAACCGCGCGCGTTCAATTCCCGCACGAGGTTTGCAGAAAAGAGGTCAACGCCGCTAATGCGTCCCGATGTTGCGGCAAGCCAGACTGTGTAATTGTCCAAACGAGTCAAGTCCATCTTGTTATCACAAAGCGTACGCCGCGAGATTATAACCAGTCGGTTGCAGCCGGACAATTCACGCTGTTGTCAAATTTTTTATTGAATCCGAACAAAAGTTCTGCTATAATGCGCGCAAGAAAGAACGGCATGGAATTTCAAGAAAAACTCGCTTTGCTCGGCGGCGGCGCAGGCGACGATGTTGCCTGTCAGTCGTGCGCAGCAAACCCCAACGCGTCCGTAGTCACACATCGCGCGAATCAACCGATTCGCGCGCAAGACATCTTGCCCCCCTCTCCTGAGCGGAGAGGGACTGGGGGTGAGGTACGCCCGCGCGACTTGAAACCGTGGCTTTCTTCTGCTATCCGTTCCGATGGTAAGGATTCGTCCAAAAATAACTTGAGCAGTTGGCTGCAGAAGTGGTCGTTGATCTTTGGGCAGATTAGTCCTATGTGCGGAGTTCTCAAGGGTGTCTACGGATGTTTAAGGGTGTCTAGGGTTATCTACGATTGCAATCCAAGATACCCTTTCAGAATTCTCTTTTGTGGCCAACGTGTTAAATCGTAGGACTAACAAGAACTGCTCAAGTTATTTTTGGATGAATCCTAAGCGCATTGCGCTGGTGAAGACACTTATGACCAGCGCCTGCGAAAAAGACTGCTACTATTGTGCCACGCGGCGCGGACGAAATTCCTTGCGGCGCGAAACGTTCAAGCCCGAAGAACTCGCGGCGGGATTCAACATCATTCACCAACGCGGTTTCACCGAAGGATTGTTTTTATCAAGCGGTATCATTGGCGGCGGCACGCGCACGATGGAAAAAACGATTGCGGCGGTGGACATCCTTCGCCGCAAATATGAATTTCGCGGCTATGTGCATTTGAAGCTGATGCCCGGGGCGGAACGCGCGGCAGTGGAACGCGCGCTCCAGCTGGCAGACCGTGTTTCGGTCAATCTTGAGGCGCCGAACAGCGAACGCCTGCAAAAACTTTCGGGTACCAAAGCGTTCACGCAAGAACTGCTCGCCCCGTTGCGCGCGGCGCGCGATTTGATGCGCCAGCAGCCCGCGTTCGCGCGCACGTCAATGGTCACACAATTCGTCGTCGGACCTGCCGGTGAATCGGACCGCGAAATTATTGCGACAACCACGCGGTTGTATCAAGAATTGCAGCTCGCGCGCATTTATTTCAATGCCTTTCATCCCGTTCACGATACGCCCCTCGAAAATCACACACCGACGAATCCCTTGCGCGAATTGCGTTTGTACCAGACCGATTTTCTCTTGCGTCAATACGGCTTTACGTTTGACGATTTGACGTTTGACGAAAACGGACTCTTGCCGCTCGACACCGACCCCAAAACCGCATACGCGCTCGCGCACCCCGAAAAATTTCCGCTCGACCTCCAAAATGCCGACCGCGCCGAATTGCTGCGCGTGCCGGGACTCGGACCGAAAAGCGTCCAGCGCATTTTGGATTTGCGTCGCAAGCATACGTTCACTACAATCCAAGAACTGAAAAAATTGGGCGCGGACGCCGAACGCGCCGCGCAATTTATTTTGTTGAATGGCAAACAACCGGCGCGGCAGTTGGCGTTGTTTGCCGTATAGCACATCGCGAATTGCAAATCGCCACTCACCCAATCACCAAACTCGCATGAAACCACTTTTTGAAACTCCCGCAAAGCTTGTATCGCCCGCGCTTGACGCGCAGAAATTATTTGACGCGCAAAAATTTCACGAGACGGTCGCGTTCTGTGAAAAGGAACTCGTCTCCCTCGAAACACAAATTCCTGCGACGCGGTCTGTTCGTGACAAATCACTGCGCGACGCCGAACCCAGTTCCGCGCCATTCCAGTACTATGCGCTGACGCTGATTTTGGTGAACGCGCTTGCCGCATTGCAAGAATGGAAAGCGGCGAAACAAGCGCTCGGAAAATATCGCGTGCATTTTCCGCGAGACCCATGGGGATTTCGCGCAGGGGCGGAGGTGACGCGACGCGACCCGCAGGTTAAAGACAAAGCGGCAATCCAACGGGCGATAGAATTGCTGGAGGGCGAAGCCGAACGATTGGAAGACAAACACTAAACGGGCAGAAATTTCGCCCGTTTCTTATTTCCCGCTTGACAAATCGCAAAAGGAGTTTATAATTCCTAATGTAATTAGGAATCCCAAATTGAATTAGGAAAATGCTCCCCGCAACTGTAAAACCGCTCGCCGTCCAATCCCGCCGTGAACGCAATCGCGCGGAAATGCGCTTCGCCATTCTTGACGCCGCCCGCGCCGTGATGCGCGAAAATGGCGTCGCCGCGCTCAATCTCACTCACGTCGCCAACCTCATCGGCGTCAAAACACCCTCGCTGTACGAGTACTTTGACGGCAAAATGGCGCTTTATGACGCGCTGTTTCGGCTCGGTTTTGAATTGTTTGCCGAACGCCTGAATCGTGTCATGGAGAATTCACAGACCTGGCAAGACGGCTTGCAGAGCGCAATAGAAAATTACATGCAATTTGCCCTCGACTATCCCGAATTGTACCAATTGTGTTTTGAGCGTCCCGTACCGGGCTTTGTGCCTTCCGAAGAGAGTATGCGTCTGAGTTGGGGACTGTTACAGAAATCGAACCAGCGCGTCGAACAATTAATGCGCGCAGGCGGCGATTGGCTCGGGTTGACGCCTGCCCAACTGACGGATTTGAGCATCGCCATCATGCATGGACTCACCGCCCAACACTTGGCGAACGAACCGGACTTGCCGATTGGCAAAGGACGCTTTGGCAGTTTGATTCCTGCCGTCCTCGCGTTGTTTCAAGCCGCGCGGAACAACTCCAACCCCCTTCCCCGCGCCCGCATCCACTAATCACGACGAAAAAGGAGAACCAAAAATGAGCGCACAATCTCTCTATGCCCAGCCGGTCGTATCCGCGCAAATACCGAACGCCGCGCACATCGCACCCATTTCACGCGCCGAAGTGGACTCGCTCGCGCGTGAGGAATGGAACTGCTTGCTCGCGTTCCTCGATGCCCTCGACGCGGGCGATTGGAGCAAACCGACGATGTGTACCGAATGGACAGTGCGCGACATGGTGGCGCATCAAGCGGGCGCGTATGCCACGTATTCGTCCTTTGCGGAATTTCGTCGCCAGTATCTCAATCCACCGCCAAAAAATCGCCTGCTTGAAGACTTTATCAACGAAATTCAAATCGCGGACCGCCGACACAAAACGAACGCGGAATTGATTTCCGAAATACGCGAAAAAGGACCGCGTACGATTACGAATCGCCGGCGCATTCCTTTTTTCTTGCGCGCGGTTTCCATTCCGCGTCCGGGCGGCGCCACACTCAACATGGGCTACATGCTCGACATTATTTACTCGCGCGATACGTGGATGCACCGCATTGACCTCGCCCGCGCGACGAACCGCGAAATGAAATTGACGCGCGAGCATGACGGACGCATGGTCGAACTCGTGATGCGTGACGTGAACGCGGTTCTCGCGCCGAAACTCGGCAGCGATTCTGTTGTGATTGCATTGACGGGCATCGCGGGTGGAGTGTGGCGCATCGGAAATTCTGCAACACCGCGCGCAACGATTGCAATGGACACACTCGATTTCAACATTTACGCGTCGGGGCGCAGTACGTTTGAACACGCGCGCGGCAAAGCAATCATCACAGGCGACACTATGTTTGCCGAAAACGCGCTAAAGGAGATTTCAGTTTTGTATTGACCGCTCCTTTGTAAGCGGGTCAAAAAATTGACAGCGCATTTTCCGAGTGCTATAGTTCGAATGCCAACGCATTTGCGTTGGCATTCGTTTTCTTATGGACACACGTCTTCTCGAACGGCAACGCCTCGCACACTATCAACTCGCAACTTCCAAACGCGTTTCCACTCCCGCCGACGCGACGCGCTACATCAATCGTTTTGGTTTCTGCTGGCTCTTTGCGCCGCGTGACCGCAAACTCGAATTGCCTTCGCTCTTTGAAGCGGTCAAAGGTAAACGCGACGCGCATATTGAAGACTGGGACGCCGATTCCGACAGAGTGTGGACGTGGAAAAATGATTTGCCTGCCGCGCGCCGCGTCTATTACGGCAAAGCGCTCGCAGGCAAGCCCGTTTTCATTTCACTCAAAATGCTGCCGTACGTGATTGCCGCGCTCGGTGTCGAAGATGCCGCGCAAGCGTACTCACACGGCGCGCTTTCGTACGACGCAAAACGCGTGTACGATTGTTTGAAACAACTCGGCGCGCAGCCGACGCAAACGTTGAAACGCAACGCGGGGTTCATCGGCAAAGAAGGGAACGCGCGCTATCATCGCGCGTTGGATGAATTGCAAACCAAATTGCTTGTCGCCGCGATGGGCGCGACGAACGAAGGCGCGGCATGGCCCTCACAAATTTTCGATTTGGTCGCGCATTGGTTTGAAAGCGAAACGCGCCACGCGAAAACGCTCGATGTGCAAACCGCGCGCGGCGCGCTCATCGAACGTTATCTCAAAACCGTGCTTGCGGCGTCACCCGACGCGCTCGCGCGTCTCTTTCAAATCCCGCGTCCCGAATTAAAACCGTTGCTCGACGAGTTGGCGCAGGCGAAAAAATTGCGCGTACAAGACAGCTGGGTTGTCGCTCACCGCAAATCTGCAATCTGAAATCTGCAATCTGTCTGTCGTCTGTAATCTGTAATCTGAAATGTTCCTCCCCGAATCGCTGCGTCTCTATTTGCCCGACGGCAACATCAAACGCATTCTGCTCGAAGATTATTTGCGTGGTGTCGTCGCAGCCGCATTGCCTGCCGATGCGCCGCTCGAAGCGCAAAAAGCATTGGCGGTTGCCGCGCGCACCTTTGCGGCGAATACGCATCGGCATTTGGAACAAGGCGCAGACGTTTGCGCGACGCGACATTGCCAAGCGTGGAATGAACGCGCGAATCCGCGCGCGGCGCGCGCCGTGTTGGAAACGCGCGGCATCGTCGCGTTGAGCAATCAGCAATTCATCGAAGCATTTTATTTTGAACACTGTGACGGCAAGACGCGCGACGCGAAAGGCGTTTTGCTCAACGCGCCGTCGTATTTAAAAAGTGTTACGTGTCCCTGCGGTTTTGCTTCCCAAAAAGGCCACGGCATCGGCATGTGTTTGCGCGGCATGTTGGCGATGGCGCGGCTCGGCGAAAATTACGCGACGATTCTTACACATTACTATAGCGGCATCGCGCTCGAAACGTTGACGATTGACACAACGGCGGCAATGGTAGAACCGCCCGCGTCAAAAGTGAAAGGTGAAGGGGCAAGCGTCAAACGCGATGTGTTGGAAACATTGTCGCGGCCTGCGCCGCGCGCCGACGCGCCCGCGACAACACCCCCCCCCACGGCGCGCAAAATTGAAACCGAAAAACCGCCGCGCCAACGCATCGCGCCGCGCCGTTCCCCGCGTCCAAAAATCGAGCAGCAAGAAAAACCTGCCGAACCCGTTTCGCCGCGCGTAGAGACCCCACCGACGCCCGCGCCACCGTCGCCTGACGCGCGTCTTTTGCTCGACGCCCATTCGCCCGAAGAAGATGATTTGTTGTTGTTTCTCGCGGTGGAAGATGTGAAACCGACTGAAACGAGTAATCAGTCATCCGTTGTCAGTAATCAGTCCTTTGGCGCCGCTCAGGCCAAGTCTCCGCTCTTTCATCCGCCCGACTCGATACCGGAAGAAATCCCTACGCCGGAAATGTTCGCGGCGCCGCCTTCGATGCCGGAAGAATTGCCGAACGCGAGCGTGTTGGATTTTATCGCGCCCCCGCCGGGTGGACCCGAAGACCTCATCGGCGCGCCGCCGCCCGAATTGCTCAAACCCGCCGCGCATATTGTCGAACCGGACCTTGCCGAATTTATACCGCCCATCGAAAAATTTTACGCGCCGCTCGACGCGCCGCCGACAATGCCAGAAGCGCTTCCGTCGTTTGAAACAGCAGGCGCGGATGAAACACCGTTTGCGTGGGTTCCGCCACCGCCGATTCAAGAAAGCGCGTTCGGCGTCTCGCAAGCGCGCGTGTTGATGGACTCGCTGCCGGGTCCGCGCGTGATTGCCGGAAATTTGCCGAAAGCGGGAATGCTGGTGACGATTCGCGATGCGCGCGGCAACAGCATCGTCACCGTGAGCGGGGTGGCAAAACAGTACGGCAGCGGCGGCTTTGAAGCGCCGCTCACCGACGACGGCGCATATCAGGTGAAATTCGACGGCACGGAATTGGATGTGCGATTGGAAAACGAGACGGTGTTTATTTATTATCCATAAAAAATCGCAAGCATCCTGCTTGCGATTTTTTATGGATGCGAGAGCATCGCAACAATCGTCGGCGCAATGTCCGTCAGCGCGCGGATTTTTTCAGCTGCCTCCGCGCGGCGCGCGCCAATTAAAATCGTCGGCACGGGATTGAGCGTGTGCCCTTTCACCGTCCAATCTTCAATGTTGCCGTGGTCGCTCGTGATAATCACCAAATCATTTTGCAAATCCATTTCCGAAACGATGCCGCCCCAAAATTCGTCCACTTCGTTCAACACCGCGAGAATATCGTCGCGGTCGTCTTTGTGCCCCACCATGTCCGTCGGCGCGTATTCGAACGCGGTAAAATCAAATTGCCGCGCGAGCCGCATCAAATTTTTTCCGGCAATGTGCGGGGTGATTAACGGCACGGACGCGCCGTGTTCCACCCAAAATTGATTGTTCATCGAAAGCCCGCTCACCGCGTCGCCGCGCGCCAAATCATTCACATCGCGCACGCGCACATCGCCCGCCATCGCGGCTTGCAGTGTGGCAGTCCGCCGCGCTTTGCCGCGTCCGAGCCGCTCGAAAAAAAATGGCGGATACGCGTTGCCGAACGCGGTGGAAAAACCCAACGCATCGAGTTGTTTGAAAATGCTGTGCTGTTTCAAAATGGCGCGTAATGCTTCGTTGGGGTACGGACCGAGATGTTCGCCAATGGCGGCGGGCGCGTTGATGCCCGTAAAAATGGTTGTTTGTCCCGTTCCGCTTTGTGGAACGCCCGCCACGCCGAGCCGCGCATCGGTGGGAACCAGAATGGCGTTCTCACCGTGCAAGATGCCATCGTCGCGCGTCGGAATTTTTCCAAACAACGCGCGCAGGGTTTTCATGGGCGCGTGAAAAAAGGGATTGCTTGTTTCGTGGTTGGCAGAGCCAACCGACGAAACGGCGGCGTCGTTCGCGCCCAAGCCCATGCCGTCGCAAAAGAGGAGCAGAATACGCATTGTGAAAAGAAAGGGACTGAGAGAGATAAGGGCAGGACTTTCGCTTGTCATTTCGAGCGGAGCGAGAAATCTCGGTTTTTCAAAGTGAGATTTCTCGCAAACGCGGCTCGAAATGACACTCAAGCAAAAGTCCGGAAGGGAAACTGAACGAGATGTATCATACACGCGTTCGCGTCAAATTGCTTGAACATTGCGCTTGTCTTTTCGATAATCCGTTTGGCATTATAATAATCGCCGCGCTCTGAAAATTTTTTTCCAAATGAATTTCCTTAAAACGAATTTGCGCCACGCGTTGCCTTTTGTCCTCTGTTTGTGTTTCGCTTTTCTGTTTCTTACGCATTGCGGCGGCGGTGAAACGCCGACCCCTTCCCTGCCCCCTCCCCGCGCAACGATTACGCCTCAGCCGTCGCCGACGCCGAGCGATTTTTTTGTTTCGATTTTGAATCGGCGGCTCAAACGCGCGGAACTCGCAGAGGTGATTCGCAAAGAAGGAACGATTAATGTCGGCGGATTCGATTACGCCGCGCGGGATGCGATGAGGAAACAATTTGAAGCGTTTGTGGAAAAGGAATTTGGCGTACAAGTGAAATTAAATTACGTCGCCGAAACAGCGCCACAAATCTTTTTGGAAAACTTGGACGCGGCGCGCGCAGCAAACAATCCCGTTCCGTACGATGTCATCGCGGTAGAAGAAAATTATTTTCTCGACGCGCAGAAAAAAGAACTGGTCGAAAAAATTTTGCCGTCGGATTTGTTGAGCAACGCGTCACGCATCACAAGCGCGCCGCAGTACGAGCCGTACGCCGTTCCGTTTCAAGCCGCCGCGACGGTTGCGCCAATTTTTCACAACGACGCGCTTGGTGAATGGTTTCGCGACTGGAAGGATTTGGCGGACGCGCGTTTGCGACGACGCATTGTTTTGCCGCGAGCGCAAGGTGTTGTCGCGGGCGCGTTTTTAATCGGCGTCGCGGGTTCGTTGGGCAAAGATTACAAAAACGCGGACGATATGCGCGCGACGATTCAATTTGTGTGCGAACAAATTCAGCCGAATGTGTTGAAATACACCGACAATTTTTCCGAGATGCAGGCGCTCTTGCGCGAGAATCGCATTGACGCGGCGGTGACGTGGAATTTGCTCGCGCGGCTCGAACGGTTTTCCGCTGCGGACGGGACGCAAGACATTGTATTTCGCCCGATGCGTTCGGGGCACGCCGCTGTGAACGGCTATGCGTGGATTCCAAAAAATTCGCCGCATCCCGTTCTCGCGCAGTTGTTTATCAATTGGCGTTTGAGTGACGACGGACAATTGCCCGGTGACGCGTGGGAAATTTCAAAACCCGCGTGGGTCGAATATCACGAAGGGTTGTTGGGAGAATCGTACGCGGCTGCGATACCGGAGGCGATGCGCGAAAATTATTTTCAAGTGTATCCGTCGGTTCAAGACATGCGAGATTTGTACAAGCCGGTTGATTGGGCATATTACGCGGAGCATGAGCAAGAGTGGATGGAGGAATATGGGAAATGTGTGAAATGAATCTACAGACCGGTCTCTTTCAATCAAGTTCTTGACGCGACATCCGAATTTGACGTTGCTGTTACAAGACGACAAATCCTGACAGCTACTATCATGCGCGCTTTCTCAACACCTGCATTCGCATCGGTCCGCGCACGACGATTTTGATACTCGCGCGATGCTGCGCGCGCGCACGTTCGACGCGTTGTACAAGCCACTCGTGCGATAACATTTTTCCGTCTTGGACAAATTCGTCGAGCCACGCGCGAAAATCCTCCATCGTATCCATCACGCGGTCGAGTTCAAACTCGAAACGCATTTCGCGGCGAAACAGCCCCGCGCGCAACACCTGCGCGACCGCGCGGTCTGCGGCAAGGTCATCGTCCAATTGTTCGCGCATCACGCCGACCAACTGCCAACGTCTGCCCGTCCCCAATCCGACGCGGCGATGCCTGGGCGCGGGGCGAAGGTCAATTAGGATGCCGTTGGGTTTGAGGACCCGATGTGATTCTTGGAGAGCATGAACCATGCTCTGATGGGCGACTCATCAAAGCACCCAAGAAAAGACGACGACATCAAATGTATTCGTATCGTGCTTGAGCTCTGCGCCGCTGCCGACTTGATATTCGATTTGTTTCGCGTACCGCGCGGGCAGCTGTTTGCGCGCCGTCTCAATGAGTTCCGCATCATTGTCGAGCGCATGAACGTTTGCCACGCCCAGTGAGACGAGACGCTGCGTCAAGCGTCCCCCGCCGCAGCCAATTTCAAGTACGTGTGCGCCTTGCCAATTCATCACACGCCGCAATGCGCGCACTTCATTGCCTGCGGGGTCCATCGTGAGAGCCATGCCTGCCTCCTCTTGAACCAAGCACCATCACCTTGAATTTTAGAGCACTCGTAAATAAAATCAAGTGCCATGCCACAACCTGTAAAATCCGTACACGAATCTGTATCAGCGCGCCTCACCCCCCTCGACGCCCTACGCGGTTTTATCATGCTCGTCATGGCGCTGGACCATGCGAATGTTTTTGTCGCGCGCGAACATCCGCGTTCTGAAATGTGGTTCGGCGGTTTTCCGACGTACAGTGACCCGCTCGCATTTTTCACGCGCGCGATTACGCATCTCGCCGCGCCGGGTTTTTTCTGGTTGATGGGCGCGGGGATGGTGTTGTTTGCCGCGTCGCGCGAAAAAAGCGGCTTGACGCGCGGCGCGGTGCTGCGTTATTTTTTCATACGCGGCATCATTTTGATTTTGCTGCAAGTGTTTGTCGAAAATCCCGCGTGGATTTGGGGCAGCGGCGGACCGTTCACGTTTTTGGAGATGCCGATGTATGTTGGCGTCTTGTACGCCTTGGGCGGCGCGATGATTTTGGGCGCGCTGATGTTGTGGTGGGATACGCGCGTTTTGTTGGCAATCAGCGCGGGGCTATTGCTCGGCACGGAAATTGTCATTCGAAATTTTTCCGGTGACGTTTTGCGTTTCACGCCGTTCACGCAATTGTTTCTGCTGCCGGGCAATACGCAACAATTCAGTGTGCTGTATCCGATTCTGCCATGGCTTGGCGTGACGCTGTTTGGCATTGCGTTTGGGAAATGGTTCGCGCAAGACCCGGAGCGCGCGTATCGCCGCGCGTTGTATTTTGGCGTCGCGTTTCTCGCCCTGTTCATCCCTTTGCGCGCATTGAATGGATTTGGTAATATCCGCGCACAAGTGGGAACGAGTTGGATTGCGTTCCTGAACAATGTAAAATACCCGCCGAGCATCACGTTTCTTTTGCTCGCGCTGGGGATTGACCTGACGCTCTTGTTCGCATTCTCGCGGAAGGTCTTGGCACTCGCCACCCGGCACCCGTCACCACTCATCGTCTTTGGCATGACGCCGCTCTTTTTTTACATCGCGCATTTGTATTTGTACGGATTCATCGGACGCACCTTTTTTCCGCAAGGCACGGGAATACCCGCAATGTATCCGTGGTGGCTGGTGGGGCTGGCGATGTTGTATCCTTTGTGCTGGCTTTATCGTAGATTCAAAAATTCGCAAGCCCCAAATTCGATTTGGCGATTTTTTTAGCGCCACCACAGGAGAGACAACGTATGCAAAACCTTCCAACTGCCGCCGTCCAAAAAGCATTCTTGCGCGCCGCACAGCCGATCGCGATTATCGGCGCGGTCGGCGGTTTCATCAGCGACATCATTCAGCCGCTCGGCGATTTCGCGCTGTGGATTGCTGTATTGTCGCTCGTCGTCGCCATCGGTTCGTTTATCTGGATTGTTCAACTGCGCCGACGCGCAGGGGAAGAAGTTTGGGATACCGTCGCCGCAGGAATTTTTGTCGTCGCCGTCGGTTCGTTCGTCGTCTTTTCGATATGGACAATTGTTTTTTCCGCCGGTCCGGAACGCGGGTACCTCGCAACGAATGTCCCCGCCGTCGGCGATTTGCAGGCGCAGCTCTTGGGATTGCAAAAAGATGTGACGGAAATCAAAGAGACGACGACGACGACGGCCACACGCGTGGCGGAATCATCGGACTTGCAAAAAGCGCAAGCGACCGCGCAAGCGCAAGGATTCGCGGACATTCAAAAACAATTCGCGCAGCTGCAAGCGGGACAAGGCACGTTGATAACAAATCCGCAAACGCCGCAAGAATGGTACAGCAACGCGCGCTTGTATCAATTAAAAGGTGACACCGCCAACGCGATCAAAGCGTACGAAGGATATTTCCAATTCAATCTCGATTACGTGGACCCGTACTTGGAATACAGCGATTTGTTAAAAGCGAGTGAAGGCATTGTCCGCGCACGCGAAAAAATGGACGCGTACTATAACGCGAACAAAAACAGCGCGACGCTCGATTTGGCTGCCGCGCGTTTGCTCGACGACGCGAACGCGCGCATTGCGCGCTACGTTGCCATCACGCAACGCGCGCCGCAATTCGGACCGGCGTTTTATGAATTGGGCGCGGAATATACGCGCGCGTTGGGCGCGTCGAAGACTGCTGATTTGTTGACAAAACAAGGTGATGCGTACACAAAATTGTTTCAGTTGGAAAAGGACACACAAGGGTACACACGCTTTTTCATTGACAAGTCGCTTGCAGAGAAAAATCTGGCTGAAGCGCAGAAAATATTCGACTCGCTTGTGCAAGCGCGCAACGTGACAGGCACCGCGACGATTTATGTGTATCAATACAATGACGGAATGCAATTCATCGTCGCGCTCGCCGAGGCGGGAATCAAAAAGATTTTGTTCGACATTGACAATCCGAAACCGACGCGCGAGACGGGCATGAACGCGGCAGGTTTTCCGAATCCCACCATCGGCAAAATTCCGCTACCCGTCGGCAAGCACACGTTGTATGTGCAATACATTGACGCGAACGATGTGCCGAGTCAGATCTTTGAAAAAGAATTTGACGTGCGCCAAGTGTACGCGACATGGAACCAACAGCCGCTCGATTTTTCGACGAACCTGTATCCCGGCACGTTTGCGATTGGCGTCACGGGCGCGACGTTTGAACAATTTTTCAAATACAAATGGAGCATTGATTCGGACGCGCTCGACAATGAAATGCTCGGCGCGGCAATGGGCGGAATTGAGGTCAAAGGGTTAAAAGCAGGCGACCACGTTCTGTACTTGCAAGCCATCGCGCAAGATGGCAGCAAGACGTACGAGGTGGAAAAGATTCCGTTCACAGTAAAGTGAGGAGGACTATGAGTCTCATCGTCGAAATCAAAACCGCCGAAGGGCAAACCGTCGCGCTGCTCACCGTTGACGAAAAAAATTTCAAAACGGGTTCGCGCGGCTATCATGGGCAAGGCAAGATAGATTTCAACGGCAAGCGGTATCAAACACAAGTGCAGATGGTTGAAATCGGCAGCAAGAATACGCCTGCTTCGACTAGCTCAGCACAAGACGCGCCGCATGCGGAAAAGAGCGAGGAATGATGCGTCATGCGTCAATGACGTTCTGTGTGAGCGCGTTATTTTTCATCGCCGCGCTTGTCCTGATGTTCACCCAAGGATGCACCGCGCCTTCGCCGACACCAACCGCAATTTCCGGCGGTGCCACCATTGTCGTCCCTTTTACGCCGAATCCGCAAGACGTCGCGCTGCCGACATTGTTGCCCACTGTCGAAATCCCAACACAATCGTCCGCGTCGCCGAGTCCCGTTGTCATCACGGAAATTCCAAGTATCACGCCGGTTGCCGTGACCGTAACGCGCCGCCCGCCAACCCGCGCGCCGCAAACCCCAACGCCCGCGGAAAGCGCAACGCCATTTCCTGAAGGACTGCCGAAAGTGTTTGTCACCGCGTTGCGCGTGGAACCTGCCACACCCAAAGCCGCTGTTGGCGGAACTTTTTTTGTCACGTTTCAAAACGCGAGCGGCGAGAATCAAGGATACAATTGGGCAGTGGAAATTTGGGAAGGGGAAAATACGCGGCGGCCCTTTGGCTTGACCACACCGCAGAACTCACCGATGCCGCTTGGCACATCGAATTACACTTCGACGGGCTGGACGGTCAAAGGTCTGGGCGAGTGCCGCGCGTATCGCGCCCGCGTCGTTTCACGCGACCAAGACGACAATCGCGCCACCTTTCTTCAACCCGACGGCAGTATCTTGTGGCTCGACTTTACCGTGTGTCCGTAAAGATGACGCGCCTATCGTACTTTCTCACTCTCGCACGAGTGCACGAATCCCCCGGCAAAGGAGAAGCAATGAAATCGTTTATCGCACGCCGCACGTTATTGGCAATTCTCTTGCTTGGAAGTGTTTTGTTCGGAGCCGCGTGTCGAAATGCAAATCCCACAGCAACCCCCGCGCCGCCCACCGCTATCCTTCCCACGCCGCTCGCGCCCGCGCCCACCGCGCCGGCTTTGACGGACGCGCCAACCGCCATAGTGCCTACCGCTGTTCTGCCCACCCAAGCCCCGCCGCCTGCCGCAACGGAGCCGAGTTCCCCAAGCGCGCCGATACCAACAATCACTCCGGCTGAGGGGAATGTTGTGCCGCCCGGTAATCCCCCATCCAACAATGCCGTGGTGCCAACTGTTGATCGCGGTCCGCTCACCGGGCTGTACGTTGCCGGTTTGCGTTACGAGCCGAGTGAGCCGCGCAACAACGACCAAGTAAAATTTTTCGTGACCCTGATCAATCGCACCGGACGCGCGCAGTATTACCCGGTCTGCGTAGAGATTTTCCGTCCCGGCGCAAAAAAATCCTTTGGGATTACCAATTGCGATACTTTGACCATTCCGGCGGGGACGGGTCAAGTCTTTGCCGGCACCTGGATTGGGTCAGGCATCAAAGAATGCATTCCTGTGCGCGCCCGCGCCGTGCTGCGCGAACAAGGTGAAGGCGAAGTGCGCTGGGTCTTTACCACCACAAACGGCGGTGAACTCTGGACCGATTTCAACGTCTGTCCATAAGGGAATATCCGCGAAGAACACAAAGAACGCGAATGACATACTACCTTGATTGCTAGTCGAGATTCGTACAGGCGAGTGCGATCAGGGAGGCATGAACTTTGATCATAAACCCCGGATCGGTGCGCGAGTGCGGTTGAGTTCGCAGACCGCGTAAAAATTTTAAGGTTCGACCTCTTGACTTCCTATAGCAGGTCTTGATGTTGGTATAGGCAACCGCTATCTTGGAGAAAATCCTTATGAACGTCAACTATAGATGTTAAGATTTGCTTTTGGAATTCTCTACTACGAAATTGCCTAAGGATCCATCCAAAAATAACTTGAGCAGTTTGTGATATGCTTGGCTCACGTTACTTGATGTGAGGCAAGCCGAATGACGAAATCAAAACACCGTGGGGCGCATGGTTGCAGTTGTGAAACCTGTCAACAACATCCCTTCAGCCGAGTGGCAAAATACCACAAGGCACTCACTCGGGTACTCGCTGCGTGCGATGAGAAAACTCGGCGGCGCGTGGTTGGCGTGTTAGCCCAGCAATGGGGCTCGGGTTCCATTTCGCATTTGCGGCGCATCACGGGTCTGAGTCGCAACACGATTCAGCGCAGCAAATACGAAATCGAACATCCAGCCCGCACACCATCGCGACGCATTCGCCAACCGGGTGCCGGACGGCAATGCGTCGAAAAAAACAACCGGGCATCTTTGCCGCACTAGACAAACTGCTTGAAGATGCGACGGCTGGCGATCCGATTACTGGTTTGAAATGGACCCGTAAAACCCTCGCAGTGCTTACCGGCGAACTGCAAAAGAAATTTCGCGTCGGGCACTCCAGCGTCGCACGTCTGTTAAAAGTCAAAGGGATTGCGCTGCGAGGCAATCGCAAACGGTTGAGTCCGCGGCAAGATGTCCAACGCGATCGCCAGTTTCGTTACATCGCACGCTTACGCCGCCAGTTCGCAAAGGCAAAATTGCCGATTATTAGCGTAGATACAAAGAAAAAAGAACTCATCGGCACTTTCAAAAATGCCGGACGCACGTGGCGGCGCACCGCGCTGGATGTTTTCGAGACCGACTTTCCACACGATGCGAAAGGCAAAGCGATTCCCTACGGCATTTATGATCTGGAACACAATGAAGGGTATGTCGTGGTGGGCACATCCCATGAAACGCCTGCCTTCGCGGTTGCCGCCATTCGTCGCTGGTGGTTGGAAGTAGGTCAGCCGCACGATCCTGGCAAGCAGGAAGTGTTAATTCTCGCCGATGGCGGCGGTGCCAATGGTAGTCATTGTTGGTTGTGGAAAGGGCACTTGCAACAACTCGCCAACGAATTCGCTTTGACGATTACAGTGGCGCATTATCCGACGGGTGCCTCGAAATGGAATCCGATTGAGCATCGTCTGTTCTGCCACATCAGCAGCAATTGGGCAGGACAACCGCTGTTCAGTTTCGAGACCGTGTTAAAGTTCCTTCGCACGCCAAGTACCGCAACGGGGTTACGTTGTCGGGCGCAATTGGATCGCACGAAATACGAAACGGGCTTGAAGATCACGCGCGAACAAAAGCAACAAATCAACCTGCAACCGCATCGCACCCGGCCGCAATACAACTACACGATTCGACCCCACAGGTGCAAATAGCAAGACTGCTCAAGTTATTTTTGGACGAATCCTTAGCTGGACTTTATCCATTTCAAAACGTGCGAGGTGAGAATTCGTCGGATTTATAGGCATTTTCTGCATTTGACGTCGAATGTTCTGTCAAAATTTCGTGATCGGTTTCGTGCCTATTTTACCGAGGTTTATGAACAAATGGATAAAGTCCAGCTTAGCCCTGTATCTGGCGTGGCGCAGTACGCAAAACGAAACCCTGGATGGCACGAATAATGTGACCGAACGGATCATTGGCAACGCGGTCAAAGAACGCTATCGCACGATGCGCGGGTACAAACGGAACGACTCGATTCGACATGTCAGCAGTTTGCTCGCGTGGGTGCAAATGCATCCTGCCGATTATGATTTGGGACAACTCCTCACTCATTGAATGAGGATCAATCACTCCACGACGATGACCTCTATTCCCCAATCTTTGAACAGTCACGCGGTACAATCCCAATCCATTTTCAAATGCAATTTTGACAATCCGCCTGAAAAAAATCATTCAGCGCGCGCACAGATTTCGATTTTGTGACAACGCGTTTTTTAAAAAAATTTGCCCGCGCCTGTATCTTGATAGGGTTGTGAACCAAAACGGTGGTGATCGTTCCGCTCGCGTCCAGAGGGTTTACCCCGGCGCGAACAATTTCGCGGAAATCAAGCCACTTTCGCGCGGTTCCTCCGGATGTACCGTCTGCAAAGCATGAGCCAATGCTTTGGCGCTTTGTTACCAATTTCGCGCGCGAGGCATCGTATAGTCATGTCGCACGCAAACTCTATTGAAATCCGCGCGCCGCAATGTTATACTCGATTCACCTGCAAAACTGAGCAGAAATTTCGACCAGCGAGTTGTGACCGTTCCACGTTCCTTACTCCTGTCCCCGGACAAACGTGAAAGTGTGAAACTGTGACAACTGCAAAGGAGGCGCCTATGAAGATTCTCACCTCGCGCTATGCGCAAATCGGTCTCGCCCTTATTGTTGCGGTTTTGTTGATCGCAAGTCTCAGCAGTTCCGCCAACGCGGCGGGTCCGATGTACCACACCGTTCAACGCGGTCAAACCCTCTACAGTATCGCCCGGCACTATGGCACTACGGTGTGGGCGATTTCCTGTGCCAATGGGATTTACAATCCGAATTATGTGTATGCAGGCCAAGTCCTTTTGATTCCGGGCGGTTGGCAGGAGGGCTGCAAACCGGCGCATCAACCCATGCCCCAGCCACAGCCCGCCAAATGGCATCCGCAACCGCAACCCAAACCTGTCGGCTGCTATTACACAGTTCGGTGGGGCGACCATCTTTATCGCATCGCCTTGCGTTACGGTGTCTCGTGGACCGTCATTGCGCAAGCGAACGGACTCTATAACGGCAATTACATTTATGCCGGTCAAGTCCTTCGCGTGCCGTGCGTTTGGTAACGTCTGCGTCAGTCCAGTCGGCTTTCGTTCTGCCTGAATTTCCGGGCATCATCACCGACGAAGGACGACTGCGTCGCCGGGCGCTGAACCTTCATGGCTGTGATGCTTTTCACGGCGCCTCTCGAGAGAAAAAAAGTGAACGTTCAACTCGCACACAAAACGCAGCCGCATCCATCTACGAGTTTCAATTCTGCGCGTACTTAAGGGGGGGGTGAATTCACCCCCCCCTTTTTTATGCCTTGCTTTTGCGCTTCAATTCCTGCGCGTGCGCTTTGTCATGCAGCATCAAAATTTTTAGAATGCCGCGCACCGTGAGTTCGCCCCACGCGGCATGTTGCCCTCCCCGCTCCAGCTGCTCCTCTGTCAATGTCTCTATCCACGCCAACGTTTCCTCACGTGTCCGCGTCAAATTTTCCATCACTTGGGGAAAGGTTTGCGCGCGCAATTTTTCTCGGGTGTATGCGTTAAAGCGGTCCAAATCAAACACACCCTCGTAATCCGGAAAATCTGCGGCAACCGCTTCGATTTGCTCTGGATGCGTTTGTTCCAACATCACGCGCGCAAACTTGACATTCAATTGTTCCGCGTTCGCGACATGCGCCAGCACGTCTTGTACGGACCATTCGTCCGCGCCCGAATCTCTGTCGTCATTCAATGCCGCGCACGCGTCGAGTAACTTGACGCGCTCCGCCTGCAATTTTATTTTCAATGTTTCGATTTCGTTCGCTTGTGCCATGCGCGCATTATAACTCACGTTACGCACTTTCCCTACAAACAAGGGCGCTTTGACAGGATTAACAGGATTCACATGAAGAAAAAATCCTGTAAATCTTGTTAATCCTGTCAATTGTCGTTTTTGACTGCGTAACATCAGTTATAACATTGGTTCCGCGCGTGTTGCTCGTGTCCCCCCGTTGGAGTAAAATAAAACTCGCGCTCACTCGAAGATTTTTCCCCCCAGCAACAGAAATTCAAGTACAGAGAGGAAAGAATTATGCGTTCACGATTAGCCGACCGGCTCGCGTCCGCGCGTCGCACACGTTTTGTCGGACGCGAGGGCGAGATTCAAACGTTCCAAGCTGCGCTCCAAGCCGATGAGCCGCCCTTTCAGGTGTTGTATGTCTTCGGACCCGGCGGTGTTGGCAAGACCACTCTCTTGCGTGAATTAGCAACTGTTGCCGAAAAGAATAATGCACGTGCCCTTTATCTCGATGCGCGCAATATCGAACCGTCTCCCTACGCATTTCTGGCGGCGTTGGGCGCGATGCTCGGCTTGCAGCCCAATGAATCGCCGTTGCATGCGCTCGCCGCAAGCAAACATCGCACGGTCTTGTTGATGGACACGTACGAATTGTTGTGTCCGCTCGAAAATTGGCTGCGCGAAGATTTTCTCCCCGAACTGCCCGAAAATATGCTCGTCGCGTTTGCGGGACGCGAAGCGCCTGCCAAAGAATGGTTGAGCGACGCGGGCTGGCAAACACTGCTGCGTGTCGTTTCGCTCCGCAATCTCGCGCCCGAAGAAGGACGCGAGTATCTCAAACGCCGCAATCTCCCCGAAACCCAAATTCGCGCCGTCCTCGATTTCACGCACGGGCATCCGCTCGCGCTCTCACTCGTCGCCGACGCGTTCGACCAACGCGGCGATTCGGCATTTTTCGGTGATTCGTTCAAACCCGAAGCCGCGCCGGATATCGTCAAAACATTGCTCGAGCAATTCGTACAAAAAGTTCCGGGACCCGCGCATCGCGCCGCGCTCGAAGCGTCCGCGCTCGTGCGCGTGACGACCGAAAGTATTCTCGCGGCAATGTTGAATTTGCCCGACCCGACCAATTCGGCAACCGCGATGGAACCCGGCGCGCAGACCGCGCACGATTTGTTTGAATGGCTCCGCAGCTTGTCATTCATGGACGCGCGTCCCGATGGTCTCTTTCCGCATGACCTCGCGCGCGAAGCATTGATTGCCGATGTGCGTTGGCGCAATCCCGATTGGTACGGCGAATTGCATCGCCGCGCGCGCAATTATTATTTGAAACAATTACAAGCGTCCAAAGGCATCGCGCAGCAGCTTGTTCTCTTTGACTACATTTTTCTGCACCGCGACAATCCTGTCGTGCGGCCCTTTTTTGAATGGGCGACAAGCGGCACCTTGCTTGCCGACGCGATGAAAGAATCGGACATTCCAAATCTCGCGGGCATTGTTGCGCGTTGGGAAGGCGAAGACGCGGCGGACATTGCCGCGAGTTGGATGCAAACACAGCCCGACAATACCCTTGTGTTGCGCGACACCGAAACGATTCCCGCAGGTCTGCTGACGATGGTGCGGTTGGACCGCGCGACGCCAAAACAAATTGCGGACGACCCGGCGACGCACGCGGCGATGCAATTTTTGAATCAACACGCGCCGCTGCGTTCGGGCGAAGCCGCAACCCTGTTTCGTTTCTGGATGGGACGGGATACGTATCAAAATGTCGCGCCCGCGCAAAGCATTATCTTTGTCAACGCGGTGCGTCACTATCTTGCAACGCCCGGACTCGCCTACACGTTTTTCCCCACCGCCGACCCGGATTTTTGGCAAGATGTTTTGGCATACGCCGACTTGCACCGCATTCCGGAGGCGGACTATCAAGTCAGCGGCAAAACGTTTGGCGTGTACGGACACGATTGGCGCGTGGTGCCGCCGCTGCAATGGTTGACGTTGCTCGCCGAACGCGAGACCGCCATCTCACCACAAAACGTCGCCCCCCCTCCCGCAAACCAGGCGCTAATCGTGTTGAGCCGCGCCGAGTTTGACAGCGCGCTGCATGATGCGCTGCGCGATTTTTCGCGTCCGCATCGCTTGCGCGAAAATCCATTGCTGCGTTCGCGCATGGTAGTCGAACGCGCGGGCGCGGATGCGGGCAACGAAGAACGCATGAACGCGCTGCAAGCATTGTTGCGCGAAGCAGTGGAGATGCCGCAAGTGTCCCCGCGTGAAGCAAAACTCTACCGCGCCGTACAATACACGTACCTCAAACCGGCGATGACGCAAGAACAAGCCGCCGAAGCGTTGGATGTTCCCTTTTCCACCTATCGCCGTCACTTGAAGGCAGGCATGATTCGCGTGGTAGATTTGTTGTGGCAAAAAGAGATTGGCGCGGGGGCGCGGTAGACGTGCGAGTATTCCGCGCGCTGCTTTGCGCGGAGAATCAGTGCTATATGATTTTTTTTCTAAAAAAGTTGTAGGATAAATTTTACGCTTTAGCGTATTGACTGCAATGACACCACAGCCGAGTCCAAGTATAAATTTGAGAGTTGACGGAAAAAAAAGTGAACAGAAATTGAACACTTTTCGGACTGTTGTGCTTGTCACCCATCTGTTAGATTCAGACCACACGCAATAGGGCGCAAAGGACTTATGACACGCGAGGAAATTATGAACGTGCTCGAGCGGTTGATGACGATGTGGAATTCGCACGATTTCACATTGGCAACCGAAGTATACGCCGACGATTATCGCGGACTGGACGTCACGGATAAAACGCTCGTGCGCGGTCCATCCGGCGTCGTGCGTCAACTCGAGCGATTTTATTCTGCGTTTCCCGATTTGGTTTTCCATCCCGAACAAACCATCGTAGAGGGCGACCAAGTCGCATCGTATTGGAGTGCGCGCGGAACCCATCGGGGTTCGATTCTGAATATCCCCCCGACGGGACGCCGCGTGCATGTGCATGGTATCAGTTTGTTGTGTATCCAAAATGGCAAAATCCTCAAGGGCGTTCACCTGTGGGACATGGCAGGGATGCTGCGTTCGCTGGGGCTGCTGCCCGAATTGGAAAAACGCGCGCCGCTTGACGCTATTTCCCTCAAGGATGCGTTGACGATTTGCGATTAGAGCGCTCACGGATGGAACATGTTCTCTGAGTGATTGCGACGAGCCAATGCAGATTTGAAATTTGTTTAGGGTTCATAAAAGTATAACTTCCCGCGTCAATTGAGGGTTGACTGTAAACGCGGAGAAATGGTGTAGTTCCAT
>CALMZO010000206.1 GCA_937870825.1 uncultured Chloroflexota bacterium
ACAAACATCAAGGCGCGCTACGGACACATTACGTATGACGTTGATTTTCAATTGGGCGCGTGTTCGTACCAAATCGCCTCCACGTTCGACGACCCGCGTCAACCGTGCGGCACACCTGTCGAAGGTCCAATCACGGCTGGCTTTCAAGACGCAGACTATTTTCGAAAATTCCACCGCGTTCACAATGGCATTGACATTGCCGTTCCAATCGGCACAGTCGTCAATTCAACGATGACCGGCACAGTAATTGGCGCGGGATATTTCGGCGACGGTTCTGGCTACATGGTGCAAATCCAAAATGGCGCGTGGCAAGTTTCGTTTCAACATTTGTCAAAAGTGCAAGTGACGTTAGGCGCGATGGTATCCATCGGACAACGCATTGGCTTGACCGGAAACAGCGGTCATTCGACGGGACCGCATGTGCATTATGAAGTGCATTACAACGGCGAACCCGTGAATCCGTTTCGTCAACTCACCGACGCGGGTTACAGCACCTATCTCTGCGCGGTGACGGTCAGCACGGCAGGCGGAACGACAGAGATGCAAGGGAATCGTTGGAGGGTGACATCGTTCGCGGGCAAAGACGATGGCAATTGGCTGCCGCTTGCAAATTTTCCGCAGCCGCAAAACAACAACGGGCAGTGCGTTCACTGGTTTCCAACGCCCAAGCAAAGCGCAAAGGTTGTGGATACATTCGTTCCCATTCTCGAACAGATGGAAATGAAATGGGTTGTGATTTTGCAAGACCCGAACGAACCAAACGCGAACGATTACTTGCTCACGAAATTGCGCCAAGCCAACATCATGCCCATCGTACGAATACACGCGCCCATTGGACCGCTCGCCCCCAAAACACTCGGCGCGACGGTGGCACATCAACGCGCGTTCGGCGTGCGCTATTTTCAAATTTTCAACGAACCGAACAACAAGAACGAATGGGGAGTTGCAGCGCGGAATCCGCAGTGGCTCGCGCGCTATTGGATTGGCGCGGCGCAAGTTGTTTTGGCGAATGGTGGGCTCCCGGGCTTGCCGCCGTTTGTGACCAACGGTTCTGACCTCAAATACTTTGAAGAAACGCTGAACGAACTCAAACGTTTAGGACGTTATGATTTGCTGCACGCGATGTGGATTTCAGTTCACAACTACGGGGGCATGAATGACGCGGGATTTTTTCGCTATCGCCAATATCGAAAAATCGCGCAAGAAATATTTGGACGCACACTGCCAATGATGAGTACCGAAGGGGGTTTGGGTACGGCGGAACAAACCGCGCAAATCATAGACGCGCAATTTGATTTCATGCGAACGCAGCGCGATGATTTCTTTTTCGCGTACTGTCCTTGGCTGATTGGGAACAGCATCGGTGGTGGAAAAGATGAATCGTGGGAAGTGCAGGCGTGGTGTGTAGGGGAATTGGAAAAGCCGAGATGTCGTGTCAAACCTGTACTGAGCAGATGAACAAGATGTCAAGAACAATCTACCAAGTACCAATGACGATGTTGTCGTTATCAACGGTTGCACGGTCAATCGGTCCGTACAATCCAAAATGTCCTCCAGCATTTCCAGGCAGCCCAAGATATGTACCGGTCGATACTAAATGCCCATCCTGATATGTGTAGATCAATTTGGACTTTACATCTACGTCCACCCGAATGTTTGTCCATTTGCCAATCTGAAATGTTGGTGCGTCTTGGAGCTGGTCAAGAGTGTAACCATCACCATTATCATCAAAAACCCTCGTAACAATTTTGTATTTGCCGTCTTTACCGACCATGAAGATCATCCATCTGACACGCCAGTTCGTTATGCTCTCATCAAACATACTCGCCAAGCTTAACCACGGTGACTGCCAATCACCGAGATGGTTTCTCGGGTTAATTTCTGTCACTCTGACATCGAAGTTGATTGCGTAATTTCCCTCGCGGAAAGGATAATAAATCGTTGGATATACCCTGTGCTTACCTTCGCTGGTGGTAGACGAACTCAATGCCCTTGCCCTAAGAAATGAATCATGTGCATCGTTTGGATTTTCTACAATCTGAAGGAATGCATTGTCTCGATTGTCTTCGGGGCGAAAGGACAACTCCCGGAGACCATTACTAAAATTCACCTCAATGTAGCCATTTAACTCTGGGATTGGGCGCACTGTTGGTTTCACAGTTGGTAATCGTGTTGTCGCAGCGGCTAGAGTCTTGAAGATCACAGTATTTGTTGCTTGCCAATCGGATACGGTTGGCGTCCAAGTTCTTGATGGTGTGAATGTAGATGAGGGTGCTTGGGGAAGAGTAGGTAAAGGACTGCTGGTTGGCGTATTTGTAGATTTCGAGGTTGGCGACGCTGTTAGAGGCGTAATATTCGTCATAGCTGCAACGGCAGTCGGAATTGGTGATGCGGTTGTCATTTGCGAACAAGCAGCAGCGAGAAACAAAGGGAACAAAAATACAATGCTGAGTTTTGCTTGAAACATTTCCAACATCTTCATGCGAAAATTCTACACGACGTTTATCCGACTTGCAATGCCATTTAAGGCTGGGTCTACCGGCCTCAATGAATTTGAAATGAGGACGACCGTGAAATTAGATGAGTAACTCCATTGTATATAGTTGTGCTCAATGCAATACTACCTACCGTACCGCCGATGCGACCCGAATAAATTTTTGGTGCTGCGGTCAAAAACTGGTTCGTAATGAATTGCAAAATCCGCCGAGCGAACAATACGAGCCTCACGCGCCAGAGAACATAACAGAATCTTTTGCGGATGAAGTCGTTCGCGACAACGAAAATTTTTTTGCCCGCTTATGGAAGTCAAGTTGGCATCGTGTCGCACCAGAAGAACTCACCGTTATCGAAGTAATTCCCCCGCGCAACAATCGCGTGGACGCGCTGCAAGCGGAGACACTGATTGGCAGTTTGTTGGGCAGCGGAATTTTTTCGCTAGAGATTGCCGCCGATTCACACGGTTGTCGTTTTTTGGTTCGCGCGCCGCACACCCAAAGCAAGCACCTTCAATCACAAATCCAATCCGTGTACGAACAGGCGCAGTTTGTCGCGTTACCACTTGAACGTGACCCCGCGTATCGCGCGGAGACAAACATCGCGCAAGCGCGAATGCATTTGCGGCGGAGTGTGCAGTTGCCGCTACGAACATTTCGCGACGGTGACTTTGAAGCGTCCGACCCGATGCGCGGACTCTTGGGCGCGTTCGGCCACATCGAGCCGGGCGAAATCGTTCTCGCGCAAATCGTTCTCGCACCCGCGCCGCCTGATTGGTCAGACCGCTTTCAAGGTTCAACGCGGAGAATTGACGAAACGATTTCGGGCGAACGAACAAACACACACAACGGATTTGAACAAATCGTTTCAGGTATCAGTTTCGTTTTCATTTTGGGTTTGGCACTGTGGGCATTCACCGCGTTCGTGCAGCAGAACTGGTTTGGTCTCGTCGCGTCGGGCATCTGTTTTATCGGCGGCATCATTGGCGCGCTGTTTCTTTACACCGCACTTGCGCGTGACCGCAACATGAATCCCGAACTCGTTCAGCGCAAAATCAGCGTGCCTGCATTCGATGTGGCATTGCGTCTTACTGCGTCCGCGCCGAATCAAAGCACAGCCCAAGCGCGTTTGGAAAATTTAATGCGCGGGTATGGACAATTCAATCTTGCGAGTGGAAACGCGTTGGAGGGAACGTACGAAAAGCTTGACCCGCGCGCGCTTGAAGTGGAACAATGGTCATGGTGGCAAGAATTTACGGGGCGCGTCACGCGACTCAACATCGCCGAAATTGCATCGCTTTGGCATTTACCAACGGGTGAAGGTGTGCCGCTCGTCGCGCGTCAACTCTCGAAAAAACTTTTGCCGCCGCGTCCCGAACTCGTCGCACACGGCGTACTCGTCGGACATTCCATTCATCACGGGCGAAACATTCCTATCCATTTATCGCACCAAGTTCTTGCTCATCATTCTTTTATCGTTGCCAAAACGCAGCAAGGCAAGAGCACGTTGATGGCACATTTGGCGCGCGCGGCGATGGAACGCGACATGGCGGTTGTGGTCATTGACCCGCACGGCGATTTGGTGCGCGCGCTTTTGGGAATGGTGCCGCCGAAACAAGTGGACAAGACGGTGTATGTGGATTTCAGCGACGACCAACGCATCGTCGGCATCAATCTTTTGGACATGGGTCAAGGACGACCCGCGTATGCGGTGATTGAAAATCTCGTTCACGTTGGCAAATTGATTTGGCAAGATTATTGGGGTCCGCGCATGGAAGATGCGCTGCGCTATCTGATGCGAACGCTGATTGAAGCGAATGAAAAATTATACGCGCTGGGTGAAAAACAATTTACGCTGCTCGATATTTCCAATCTCATTGGCTTTGAACCATTCCGCAAAAAAATTCTGTCGCGTTACGTTCGCAAAAATGATGTGCTGACGTGGTGGGGCTTGCATTTCGAACAGATGCCGCCGTACATGCGCGTCGAAGTCGTGAATCCCGTACTGACAAAAATTCATCGCTTTGAAGAACACGATGTCATTCGGCGGATTGTGGGGCAATCGTCGTCCACGTTGAATCTGCGCGATGTGTTGCGCGAGCGTCAAATTCTTTTAGTCAATACCGCGAATCGTATCATCGGTCCTGACGCAGGCAGTTTGCTCGGCTCCATTCTGTTGGACAATCTCAATTTCGCCATCGGCGAACAAATGCGAATTGCCGATGCGTCCAAGCGCACAAAAGTCTTGGTCATCATTGACGAATTTCAATCGCTGCCCGGCGTTGACTATCCCGCGCTATTGGCAGAATTGCAAAAGATGGGCGCGAGTTTTGTGCTGGCAACACAAGCGTTGAAACAATTGGACGAATTGGGAACAACTCTGCGCGCGTCCATTCTGTCCAACATCAGCACACTGTTTGTGTTTCAAACGTCCGCCGACGATGCGGATGTCTTGCGTCACGAACTCGACGACGAAGTAGAAGCGACTGACATTATCAATCTCGAACGCCACTGCTGTTACATCAAAACGGCGATTGGGAAAACGCGCTTGCCCATCATTCACATCGAAACTGAAAAGCCCGCACCAGGAAACGATGAGATTGCGGCGAAAATTCGCGCGCGCGTGCAGCACTATACGCGCCCAGTCAATCAAGTCGAGAATGAACGAACCGCATTTTGGAATCAATGGTACGGACGCGAAATGATCATGCTGAAAGGCGCGCTGTTGGGCGCGGCAACAAATTCACAGCAGCGCACCGCGACGAATCAACAAGCACAATCAACTGTTACAGCAACGACGACCGTCGCACCGTCACAAGAAACAATCGCGTCGCCTCAACATGCTGCCAACACGGCATCGGAAACACAAGTAACAGGGGAAGCAGTTGAAAAAGTTGTGGGCAAAGGCGGACGCAAGCGCGCCGAGAAAAAGTAGGGCCTGCTGAATGGTTGAACCGCAAACTGCAATCAATCCCATTTCACTCATCATTTGGACTGCCGTAATGTTTATTCCAATCTATGCTGCATTGCTTGGCGGATTGTACTTGGCGCGGCGATTCATTCCCGAAGCGCGCGGCATTTTTGACATGGCAATCGAGCCAATTCTATTTTTCCCTGCCGCAGTGTGCGCGTTTCTCATTGCCCTCAACTTTGCGCGTTAGAAAATAAATATGCACGTACGCTTTCTATTTCCAATTCCTGTTATGTTTCTCTTGATGAGTTGCATGCGCACAGATTCAGAAATCACACCAATCTCAAATCTTGGCACACCGACCGTCGCGCAAAATGGAATTTCAAAACCAGAGCCCAAATCCATCACATTGCCGACACCACAAATTCAAAACGCGGCGCAAGGTTATTTTAAAGATGATGATGGACTGCGCCTTGCGATTGCTGCAATCAACACAAAAATAATTTCGCCATCGTATCAAGACGAACGCAATTCCAAATATCTCGTACTGACACTCGACATCAAAAATTTCTCCACCCAATCAAAAGACATTACAGGTTTCCCTTTTTCGATTTGGGTGCGTGAGGTGCAAACGAATCAAGAGTACGCGCCCGAATTGTATGCGCCGACAGAAATTGGCATGTGGCAGATGATAGACAAGTTGAACACAGGAACAATAAAACGCTTGGACAAGAATCAAACAGTACGCGGCGAATTGTTCTTTCAAGTGCCTGCGAGCGCATACCAATTCGATTTGATTTGGCAGCCGCACCCAAAGCGACGATGGATTCTGTCCCTACCAAAACTGCAAAGATGACTCATGCAAAACAAACAAGCAGTCGTACGAATTCCTATCGAACAAATTTATCCTGACCCCGACCAACCGCGCAAACGCTTGCCAAGGGATTTGGCGCTCGCAATGCGCGACGGAATGGACGCCGGCACGCTGTTACAAGAATTGCGCAAGCGCGCGACGACACAATCAGGATTGGCGACATTCCTCAAAGGACTTGACGACCTTGCGACTTCAATACATCAAGTCGGACAACTCGCGCCGATTCGCGTCTATCCCGATGGAGCCAAGCGATACGTTATCGAAATGGGCGAGCGTCGTTGGATGGCGCATCTCGTTCTGCATTTCGAGCGCGGCGAGTCCGCGTTTTCAAACATAGACGCCATCATCGCTCCAAAACGTTCAAGCGCGCCAACAGCGCAACAGACGCTGCAAAGGCGCATGGCGGAAAACGTTCATCGCGCGGAATTCTCACCACTTGAAATGGCACGTGGGTTGGCGGAGCGAATCGTACAAGTCATCGAACAAAATTCAGAGTTGAACCGAAGCAAAGCCGAAGAAATTATTGGAGAGGAGAATGGCATTACCGCGCGGCGGGTGCGGCAATATTTGTCATTGCTGAACTTGAATAGTGAGGCGCAGAAATTGGCGCAAGAAAATGGCTTGACCGAACGCGCGTTACGGGGCGTGTTGAAAATTCAAGATGCAGACGTACAAGTGCAAGCCGTCCGCAAGATTATTGCGGGTGAACGCGAAGAATCCAAATCATCCGCCGCGCCAAATGTGCCTGATGTGTGGGCAGAAACGTTTTTGAAAAATGTTTTGACGATTGGACGCAGCAAGGAACAAGTCAAACCCTACGAACGCGCGCTGCGCGCTCACCTAAAACGAAACCCGCGTGCACGGATATGGTTGAACAACTTTTTGCACAGAAACGCGCGAGAAAATGCAAAGCGTCATGTCAGTCGTGATAATGGAAGCGCGAAAATGTTTCGCCGTATGAAAAGAAATACGCGAAGCCGAAACAATAATTTTGAATTGACGAGTCTGCGTGAACGGAATTCGCGACGTAATTCGCGTCGCAAGCGATAACCATGGCCAAGAACATTTTGTTGACCTTGCCTGCGGGAACCGACCCACCCGCGAGCTTGTTTGAAGTCACATCAAAATTCGACGAGCATTTACGCCAAGGCGCAATCGAATCATATACCGCGTTGCCGACAGGATTTTCCCCACTCGACGAATACATCGGTCAGGGACTTACGCCCGAAAGTTTGATATTGATTGGCGGTCCGCCGAACGTGGGCAAAACAATTTTCGCGTTGCAGCTTGCGCGCAATGTCGCGCTGCGCGGTGCAAACGGTGGCTTTGGGCAGCACGCGCAGAATGGTTCGCGGAAACGTATCGGCGCGTTGTATCTTTGTTACGAACACGGGGACGTGTATTTGGAACAGCGATTGATTTGTATGGAAAGTTTTGTCGGCAACCCATCCGCGCGCGAAGGTGTGACGTTGAACGAAATTCAACGCGAAATGATTGCGCCCGTTTCAAACAGCGAAGGAATTGAAGAGGGATTGGACAAAATTTTGCGTCGCCTGCCGAAAGCGCAGCAGGCGTACCAACGCCTGAACCACTATTGGGAATATCTTTATCTCGTCAAGGGCGACCCGAGCAAAACGACGCCGCAAGTGTTTGACCAGTACATCGAATATGTGAAAACGGAAGGACGATTGGATTCGCTTGTTCTCATCGTGGATTATTTGCAAAAAGTGCCGGTGATGCCGCATCTGCACGAAAACAAAAATCCAGTGCAGGTTGTGGTAGAAGAATTGAAAAATCTCGCGCTGCGGCGGCACATTCCCGTTGTCGCCGTCGCAGCGGGTGATGCGGAAGGATTGCGCCGCGACCGTTTGCGCTTTGAAGATTTGTGGGGCAATTCGAGCATCCACTATGAACCCGACGTAGCCATCATGCTTAATCCCACGTGGCGCGATAACGCGGCGGCGCGGAGGAAACATCGCGAACCAAAA
>CALMZO010000207.1 GCA_937870825.1 uncultured Chloroflexota bacterium
ACCGCAGCCTGTGTTGACAGTCGCGAATCTACACTAAATTCCAAAAAAAGTTGTCTCATTCCTATTGACACATTCCGTATCATTATGCCATCTCGCTTAATTAAGTTGCAAGACGGAACCCTTGTTGAAATCGAGGCTGGCAAACCAACTCCTCGCGAATTATCTGGCAGTGTCGCTGATCGTGTCAAAGCACATTGGGATCAAATTAGTCCCATTCTCACCAACGTTGTAAAAGGTTTCAGTGCAGCATGGGACGAACTCAATCAGGACATGGAAATCGAGCAAGCGAAAATAGAATTAGGCTTGAGCTTTGAAGGCGAGGGCAACATCTACCTTGCCAAAGCCACCCTCGGCGCCAATCTGGTCGTTAAACTGACCTTGAAACCAAAAGGTAAATAACCATGAGTCAAGTTTGGAACAAATTCTCTTCTTCGGTTGTCGTAGTGATTGGAAATGATGAATTCGGCAATGAAGTTTTTGGCACAGGCTTTGTCTATGCCGCGGACGAATACTATTCTTATATTCTCACTTGCCGGCATATCGTGGAAAAAATTCCCTTTCGCAATCTCCGAGTAGATAACAAGCTCGCCTACCAAGTTTATGCCTCGGATTTCGAAGAACAGGATTACGTGATTCTTGCTGTTCCTGGGATACAAGCCCTGTATCCGCCCATCCATCTTGAACATCAACCCATCGTTCCCGTTCTCCCTTGTGACGCCACAGCCATCGTCGCCCGTCAAGGCGTCAAGGGTAAAAAAGAGCTGAAACCGCTCGAAGGGACCATAATTTCCCCCGGCGAACGGGTGAACGATTCCATGCCGGGACGAAGAGTCTCCACTTGGACTTTTGTCAGCAAGACGGATGAAATCTATGATGGACACAGCGGCGGTCCTGTCATTGTCAATGGCGAGGTCTTTGGTTTTGTTACCGCCACCCGCCCGGAACCAAATGCCGTTGAAATCATCGGCATTGAAAATGTCACCTTTAGACATCAAGGGATTCGCTTCAAGAACCGCGATCGAGAGAAAAAGGAACTTGCAGACAACCACAGCGCTCTCAAACTGATCACGGCACCCACCGGGTATGGCAAAACCATGTTGCTCTGGGAGCTCAAACGCAATTCTGAACCCGAGTGGCGCACTGCATTGTGCCAGGTCCGTCAAAAAGATTCATTGCGCGACATCGCCATTGCCCTGGCGGGGCAGATCAATCCGTCTTCCTCACTGCCGAACGGCAAGGACAAAGAGGGAGAATGGTTAGCGAACCAAATGTTTGACGTTTGGTCCGGCAACCACAAGCAGATTAAAGGCATTGCACTTTTTATTGACTTGGAAGACCGGGGGGACCTTGACTTTCGCGATGCGTTACTTCGCAAATTCATTCCCGACCTCTCAAATACCCTGAGTCATTTATCCGGGCAAAAAGGTCTTGCCGTGCAGTCCACGGGTGCTTCTTCGCATTTTCGTATCTTTGTTGCCGGCAGGCATTTGGGCATAGATTTTAGCAAAATCAAATCAAAGGTTACACACTCCTTTCCCCCAATCTTTAAATGTCAGGACATTTCACTTTCACCCTTCGAATGGCAGTATGTCCTTGCAACGGCGGAAGAATTCAACCTTGGCGATGCTACCATTGATGTTGCTGCCCATATATTCTTTGCGACGGGCGGACACCCTGGCGCAGTCGCGAACATTCTCCAGTCCTATGACCCAAAAGATGAAACTCCTCCCGTCCAATACTTTGATATCCTCCGCAAGGAAATCTGGCAAGAATCCATTCTGCCTGCTGCGACCAAAGTGCTCTACGGATTATCTAGTTCCTTGTGGACAAATCTAGGTTCGGGACAGGAACAAGAATCACCTTTGCTTACCGAAGCAGAGGGGGAACGGTTCTTTGAGACATTGATTCTTCGCTATTGGGACAACAGGTTGATACGCCGTGTTCTGACCGATATCCTGAATAAGAACGTGCCAAAGGGCGTAGAGGACGATATCCGCACACGACTCAAAGAGCGAGGACTATTGATTCGAGCAGGCGAAACCAACCTTTGGCTCAATGACGCCAACAGGCGTTTGCTGCTCGTAAAAATCCGCAATTCGGAACCCGCTATCTTTCCGACACGTTGTGCCGATGCCGCCAAAATGTGCCTGGAGATGCTCGCTCTTCGCGAACTTAAAGAACCTCAGTTGTGGGCGCGTGACTTTCTCTTGTATTCCTTGCTCCAACATTCCCAACTCGTTTATACGGAAAGTGGTCGCGAAAAAATACGAACGACCTTTCAATCTGATTTGTCATTACTTCTTTCCCGCTTGTCGAAACGCAAAGACCCTGCGGATATCAAACAAACCATTCTGGAAAAGCTCGATCCTTCCGAAAAAGATTGTGATTGGGAGCTCATCTTTACCATCAACTTTTTCTTGTGCCAAGATTCATATTCAGACGATCCAATCAACGGCATCCTCAACTTCCTGAGAGAATCCATCAACAAAAAGCCTAAATCAGGCGCTAAGCCCGCACGACGCAAAAAAGCAAGGCCCAAGTCCCAATCTCGTCGCAAATGATTTCAACGAGGAGATGACGCCATGCCCCTCTTCAAAAGGTCTTCCAATATCCACCTGATTGGTCGCGATCAAGAACGGCAGGAAATTCAAAAATACGCCTCCGATAAGGGAACACAAAAAATTTACCTTCTCCAAGCCCCGGGTGGTGTCGGCAAGACGCGCATCTTGGAAGAAGTGGATGACTTGTTGCGAGAGACGCCCGATCTGCTCATTGCCAAAATCATAGATTTTGATGACGCCAAGAACAGTATAACGCTCTATCTCGCCTCTGCCATCTTGGATGCGGTCGGACAATCCGCCACGTTTCACTCGTGGCTGGATCGCGAGAGTGAAAAACTGACCAAAGCCGGCACCCTCAGCTCGGAAGCCGATTTCGTCGCCGGTGACTTATCCGCCACCATCAACGGTCTCACGCTTGACAAGCGTGTCATCTTGCGTTTTGACACCTTCGAAAAGCTCCCCATGCAGCAGCGCGGGCAACTGTTGACTTGGCTTGCCGGTTTCAAAAATGTCTTTGTCATCATTGCCAGCCGTCCCGCGCCGGATCCCGGCAACGCAAACGCCGACCTGATTCGGGATGACATCAAAACCGATTTCGGGCACGACGCCAAGATTCGCCCGCTCAAGACCCTCAGTCACGCCGCCGCGCGCGAATTCCTCTTTACCCTCATGCCTGAATTGGATTCGCCCCACAACGCAACCCTTGTCAAGTCCTTGGTGTCTTTGACCGAACGTCGCCCTATCCTCCTCGCTCTCACCGTCGAGTGGCTCGTGCGTAAGAATCCGCCGGCCTGGCTCACGCGACCCGGTCAGATTCCTCCGGGAAATCAAGACCCGAGTACCGAATTCAAAAAATTACTCGTTCAACATATTAATCAGATTCGTGACCCCATGGACCGCCTTGTCCATGTCCTCTCCTGGGTCTATCCTCTTGATATCGAAATGGCTCAGGTCATGCTCGCACTTTCGCGGCAAGAAGCGATTGCGTTGTTTCATGAGGCGCTAACTTACTTTTTTATCAAACTGCTTCCCGATGATCGTATCACCTTGCATGACGAAATGCGCGACATGGTCGAAAAACTTGTTTGGCCCGATTTGCCTGATCGGGAACGCCTCGGGCACCTTTACAGCATGCGAGCGTACCAGGCAATCAAACCCAAACTCGCCGAACTTGATGCCAAAATTGACGCCATTAAGCCCACCAACTTTTACGATTTCAAGAAAAATACCCTCTTGGCAGAACGTGAGCAATATCTACTAATGGGTTTACAGCATTTGTTCACAAGCGACCCGCGCGCGGGGTATTTGGAAATTCTCGATCAGGTCAATTCGGACCGCGATGCCGTCAAACTCGGACGCCGATTACTTGACCTCGCCAAGCCATATCGTCGCCGCGCCTCTGCCGACGAGAAATTTCGCTTCGATTTGACCGATACCCGAGTGGCGAGCAAAGAAGAGTCCCCGGCGCCCGAACGCGCCAAAGCCCGCATGCTCCGCTGGCTCCAAGTCTATGCCGCTGATCCACTTTATTCTGCCCATACCAAGAATGCCCTCGCCCGTCTTGAAATCCAGCTCGCCAATCTGGACGATGCGCTGCGCTATCAATTGGATTCCTATGCCTACGTCGAAAAGCACCGTGCGGACGAGCGCGCCCTTGTCGCAAACCAAATCGGCTATATCTACCGTCTCAAACGCGATCTCGATAACGCCTTGCACTGGTACAAGCTCGCCCTTGATTTGGCGCAGCAGCTCGACCCGTTGCCAAAACCGCTTATCGCGGGCATTCTCAATAACTTGGGCTACGCGCAAGGACTCAGTGAATTCGAAGACCAAGCACACTACAACTGCCAAACTGCCATAGACCTCTGGTTAGCAACCTCAACTCCCCGCCTTGCGGGTCGCGCCTACAATACCTTGGGCATTTTGGCGCGCGACCGCGAAGCATTTGACGAATCGCTCCACAATTTCCAAAGAGCGCTGGATCTCTTCCGAGAACCCGATGACCGCGAAGAGATTTGCCGCTCTCTCTTCCATCGCGGCTGGACCCTCTGGTTCAAATGGGAGAATCGGAATCTCGCGCAAATTTTTCGCTGGGAACAGACCCACCAAGCCGACTTTGCCGAGATGAAAACTCTGGAAGACGCCCGCGAGAGCTTTGAACAAAGCCAACGTTACGCCGAAAGCTATCAACTCAATCATGAATTGCCCGGCATTTTCCACCAGATGAGCAATGTCTATTGGTGGCTCGGCAATGCCAATTTGCCCCACAGCGCCGATCTTGTACGTCGCGCGCGTTCTACCAATCAACGTGCGCGTTTGCTCAGCGCCAAATACCATGACGTTCGCTATGCCATTGACAGTCTCGTTGGTGATGCCGAATATGATTTTGATAGTCGTAACCACACGGACATTTTCCGCTTGGGCAAAGAACTGCGCCAAACATTCGAAAATTACGAGACCGATTTTGCCCTTTATTTCGGTAGGATGGAACGTATCGAAGCCGACGTTTATTTTGAGGACGGCAAATTCAAAACGGCCAAACAACTCTATGCCAGGGGACTCGGCAAATTATCTGCGCATGGAGGCTATGGCAGATATTCCATCGAGAGCGAACTCGAACGTCTTGATTTGCGCATCAAGCAGCTCAAGCGTCCTGAAGCGCAGGAATGGATTTCCGATTTCCGGACCCAATGGTCTCAACTGCCCGCCACGCGACCCAATGGAGATCCTTCCGCTCGTCGCATCCGTGGCAAGCAAAAACTCTTGGCGTGGTGTGAGGGGCAGCTCGTCAAAGTCGCAATAAGGGAAGACTGATTCCATATGAACCAACTCGATATTGCGCAACCATTTCCAATCTTTATCACCGCCGCCGGCGCCAGGCAGCCCCAACCGCAACCCCAACCGCTTCCCGACCCATTTGATTGCACCTCCGGCGATTGCGCCTGCAGCTTGCCCGTCCCGTCGTACTCACGTCCGGTCTCAAATCCGCATTTCCATTCTCTCGCGCTCAAGCAGCAGCAGGACGCGCGTGTTCTCCCTGTCAACGACCAATTCCTTGCCTGCTTTGGACCCTTTCAGAACTTTGGGGTCTTGAACCGCGCCGGCTTGCAGGTCTGGAAGGAATTTGCCTCGTACAATACGCCCGCCGGGACAACCGCAAAACTCAATTCGCAATTTCCCGAAGACCATATTCGCCGCACCATCGCCCATTTGTATCAGCAAAATGCGCTCGTGCACCAAAACCAGGTATCACCAACCCTCCAAGCTAACCCCCAAACGCTGGTCAGCTGGCTTCACATCACCGACCGCTGCAACTTGCGTTGCGACTATTGCTACCTGCCACACAAAAAACAAGACATGTCATTTGAAATGGGTAGTGCGGCGATTGATGCTGCCCTCCGCTCCGCCGCGCGTGGGAACTATCACTCCCTGCAAGTAAAATATGCCGGTGGGGAACCAATGATTTTGTTCCCTTTGGTCACTGCATTGCAGGAATATGCCTTGGTACAGACCCGGGTGCAGGGGTTCACCTTGGACGGGGTGATACTCAGCAATGGAACCTTGATAAACGAAACCATCATTCGAGATCTGCGACGGCTGAATCTTCGCCTCATGATTTCACTCGATGAGCTCGAGAATGTGGATTCTTGTCAGAGACCCTACGCGAATGGTGCCAATAGTGCCGCCGCGGCAATGCATTCCATCCGTAATTGCCTTGATCAGGGATTGATTCCTCATATATCAATCACCGTATCTTCCAAGAACGTCCAAACTCTTCCCGAACTCATGGCTTGGATTCTGGAACACCGCCTGCCCTTCCATCTCAACTTTTATCGCGAGAACGACCTTGCCCGCGATCGAAATTCGCTTCAATTGGATCAGGAACGCATCATCTCTGGAATGTTGCAAGTCTACAAGACCATCGAGCAAAATCTGCCTATGTTCAGTCTCCTGGAGGCCCTTGCCGATCTTGCAAATTTCTCCACTCCCCATTCAAAAACATGTGGGGTGGGACAAAACTATATGGTCTTCGACCATCAAGGCAACATTTCCAAATGTCAAATGCAGCGCCATTCGCACGTTACAAATGTCAACTCGCCCGACCCGCTCCTTCAAATCCAAAATGACAGTCACGGCATTCAAAACTTGGATGTCTCTCACAAAGAACCCTGTAACTCCTGCGAGTGGCGATACTGGTGTGCGGGTGGTTGCCCCCTTGTGACCTTTCGCGCAACCGGACGCTATGACCTGAATTCCCCCAACTGCGAAATCTACAAGGCACTCTACCCCGAGGTGATTCGTCTGGAAGCAATACGGCTGCTAAAAGTCAAAAGACTGCCTGTGTCGTAGCGATCTTATTTTTCTCGATCAGATATTTTTTGGGGGTAGACTTTTATTGTCTTGCGCAAATTCAAATGTATTCTGTTGTCAGGGCGATGTTGTATTACCGAAAATGATCCCTCTCCATGCGAAGGGACTTTGCAAATGCTACACTCCGGTCGGACTTATTTGACAATTCGCCCAGTATGGTCTATTATATGTGCAAATAGTTAAAAAGAGTTTAACTATTTGCACATATGCTTGTAAAAAAGGACTTTCCTGATCACGCAGACCTCTATCAGATTGCCGAACGGCAAGGCGGATATTTTTCTGCTCGGCAGGCGCAACAAGCCGGGTTTACACGTCCACTTTTGGCGCATCATGCCAAGACGGGGAAATTTTTCCGCGTCAAACACGGCATCTATCGGCTCGCGCAATTTCCCGAATCCCCATTCGCAGACCTCTTTGTCGCAGCACTTGAATTACACGGGCGCGGGGTCTTCTCCCATGAGACGGCGCTTGCGCTGTATGAATTGTCAGATACTCTCCCAATTCAGCTTCACCTCACCGTTCCACCCCAGACTTCACGACGTCATCCCGATCTGAAATTGCATACGAGTCGCCTTACCAGAAATGAAATCACAAATCGTCATGGACTCGCGGTCACGACGGTTCCCCGCACCTTCGCGGATGTCATTGCAAGTGGAATGGCGGAGGAACAGGTGCGGCTCGCTGTGCAACAAGCGATTGAACGAGGACTGGTGTCCAAAGCATCGCTACAACAGTACGCGAATAAGCGCGGGGGAAGGATGGTGCGCATCATTACTGACTTCTTGAGCGAGCAGGTGGAACGATGAAATATTCAAATCCAGCCGCACTGCGCCAAGCACTCGAAGAACGCCTACGTACGCAAGCCATCCAGAGTGGGATGCCACTTGTACGTCTTCGGAAAATGGTTGCGTTTGAACGACTTTTGGCGCGATTGGTACGCGGTGATGACGAGACTTGGATTTTGAAAGGCGGCTTTGCGTTGGAGTTGCGACTTGGCGTGAGAGCGCGCACGACGAATGATTTGGACTTGCTCGCCACAATCCCATTGACCCGCGAGCGAATGCATCAAGCCATTATCCAAGCCGCGCTGAAAAACCTGCAAGATGGTTTTCAATTCGAAGTGAGGCTGGGAGCGAATGCAAATCCCGCGCGTTATATGGTGCATGCGCTGTTGGACGGACGCACGTTTGAGAATTTTCATTTGGACGTTGGCACAGGCGATCCGATTGTCGGTCCGCTTGAATATGTCACCACCCCGAATCTCTTGGCATTTGCCGATATTCCGCCCGTTCGCGTTCCTTGTTACCCTCTAACGCAACAGTTGGCAGAAAA
>CALMZO010000208.1 GCA_937870825.1 uncultured Chloroflexota bacterium
TCGCCCGCTTGAAAACTCATCCGTTCGTTTTCCAAAACAAATTCGCCGTGACCGCGCACGACAAAATACAATTCGTCTTGGTCATGCGGCGTTTGGTAATCGCGGTTTTTCGGCGCGAACACTTCCAACAGCATCGTGCCGTGCTTGAACGCTTCAATATCCCAAACACCCTCACGCCATTTTTCCGTCGCGGGCTTTGGCATTTGGTTCAAAAAATCTTGGTACGAAAATTTCATTTCTCTTCTCCAATCAACACCCGCAACAATTCCATACTCACCGCGCGCGTTTTTCCGTCCGCGTCTAAATTTGGATTCCACGCGCACATCGAAACCGCAACGATATTTTTCGATTGCGCGAGCGCGCGAAAAATATCGCGCAGTTCTTGCGCGGAGGGTCCGCCTGCCGTCGCGTAACTTTGCGCGGGCGCGTCGAGCGGATTCACAATGTCCGTGTCAAAATGAATGTAGAGCGGCGCGTTCAATATCTCGCTCTTCAATAATTCGCGCGCGTCGAGGATGTGATGTACGCGCGAATTTTCCAAACCGATTTTTTCGCCGGGGTCCAAATCGCGCGCATCGCACAGCACAACGCGTTCTTCATTCAACGTTTGCAACTGTACGGCAAGCGGCATCGTTTGTTCGCCGCGTCCGACGAGCATCGCCAGCGGCATTCCGCCGAGAAAACCGCTCGGCGTCGTTTCCCACGTATTGAAATCGCCGTGTGCATCGAGCCACAACAAAACAAAATCTTGCCCCGTGCGCTGCAGCCCCGCCACAACGCCAATCGTTCCGCAGCAGTCACCCATCACCGAAATCGGACGCGCGCCGCGTTTCAACGTGTGCGCGATGTGCTGCGCGAGCGCTTCGTGAATTTGTGACATGCGAGGTTGTACGTCGCGTTCTGTGAGCCCCGGAGTGTTGACAATCCAATCGCTTTGCGAGAGGGATTCAAATGCGCGCGGTTGGTCGAGGAAAAAGGGAGTGAGGAGAAATTGATTCTTCATATATCACACACTCGTCGCGTTCTCAATCTCCATTTTTTCAAGCTCTTGCATCGTCGGAATAAATTTGGGGTCCAAATCCATGTCGCGCAATTTTGGGGCAAACACCGCCGTCGTCGCGAC
The DNA here is from genome assembly GCA_937870825.1 of uncultured Chloroflexota bacterium. GTDB lineage: Bacteria > Chloroflexota > Anaerolineae > UBA4142 > SHND01 > SHND01. The sequence goes on from CALMZO010000208.1 coordinate 1,124, forward strand.
AACGAGCAGCGTGACAACGCCCCCAATCCACACCGCAGGCACCGTGCCGAGCAGACTCGCCGCAACGCCGCTTTCAAACGCGCCGATTTCGTTCGACGAGCTGATAAAAATCCAATTCACGGACGCGACGCGCCCGCGCAATGCTTCGGGCGAATACAAACGCAAAATCGTTTCCCGAATCACCACGCTCACGCCGTCAAACATGCCGCTCATTGCCAGCGCAAACATGGACAAATAAAAATCGCGCGACAACGCAAACACAATCATTGCAACGCCAAAGCCCGCGACGACGGCGAGAAAAATTTTCCCCGAATTTTTTGTGGGCGGATGCCGCGTCGCCCACAGCATCGAAAGCAGCGCGCCCACCGACGGCGCGGCGACGAGCAAGCCCAAGCCCTGCGGACCCACCTGCAAAATATCACTCGCGAAAATTGGCAGCAACGCAATCGCGCCGCCGAACAACACCGCGAACAAATCGAGCGCCATCGAGCCGACAAAAATTTGACTGCGAAAGACATAGCGCACGCCAAGCGTGAGACTCGTCCAAATGGACTCGCCTTGTTCGGGCGGCGGCATCGGTTTCTTTTTGATGAGCGACATGCAACCCAGCGCGAGCGCGAACAAAATCGCGATGAGAATGTACGTATTCGTCACACCCAAAAACGCATAGGCGAATCCCCCGACAGTGGGACCAATAATCGAGGTCGCTTGCCACATCGTGCCTGACCAGGTGGACGCGTTCACGTACAACTCGCGCGGAATCACTTGCGCTTCAAAGGCAGAATTCGCGGGGTCGGCAAAACCGCGCGCAATGCCTGCGACAAACACCACCGCGTACAATGCCGCGAGTCCGTACGCGCGCAAATTTAGCGAGAGAAATGCAAATGCGAGTGCAGCAAGCACCGAAACACCCCGCGTAATCAACACAATCGAACGGCGGTCATAACGGTCCGCGGCGTGTCCGCCGAACAACGCGACTCCAATCGCGGGAATTGCTTCCACCAAGCCGAGTATGCCGAGCGCGAGCGGGTCTTGAGACAATTCATAAATTTGAAAGCCGAGCGCGACGGCGAGCGCGCGACTCGCCAATGTCGCAAACGCCGCCGCGCCGAGCCAATACCGAAACTCGGGGAGGCGCAGCGACGCGTAAGGGTTCATAAAAGTATAACTTCCCGCGTCAATTGAGGGTTGACTGTAAACGCGGAGAAATGGTGTAGTTCCAT